>JAYVJV010000197.1:0-23270 GCA_043769005.1 Polaromonas sp.
CACGGGTTACTGGAAGGGCGAAAACGCAGGCCCCACCATCTCGTCAGCCGCTTTGGGTGACAGCAACACCGGCATGCATCTGGCTATCGGTATTCTGACGGCATATATTGGCAAGCAAAAGACTGGCAAGGGCCAAAAGGTTGCTGTGTCCATGCAGGACGCCGTGCTGAACCTTTGCCGCGTCAAAATGCGCGACCAGTTGCGTCTGGACAAGGTGGGCTACTTGGAAGAATACCCCCAGTATCCGCACGAAATGGATGCTTTCAAGGACGGTGTCGTACCGCGTGGTGCCAACGCGGGTGGCGGTGGACAGCCGGGCTGGATTCTTAAGTGCAAAGACTGGCAAACCGATCCCAATTCCTATATCTATTTCACTATACAGGGCCATGCCTGGGGCCCCATCTGCGACGCGCTCGGTAAGCCGCAATGGAAGGACGACCCTGCCTACAACACGCCACGCGGCCGTCAACCGCACATCATGGATATTTTTGCCACCATTGAAGACTTCATCAAGGACAAGACCAAGTTTGAGGCCGTTGACATCTTCCGCAAGTTTGACATCCCGTGCGCCCCGGTGCTGTCTATGAAAGAACTGCTCAATGACAAGTCGCTGCGTGCCAGTGGCTCCATTGTGGAAGTGCCGCACAAAGAGCGTGGCAGCTACTTTACCGTGGGTAGCCCCATCAAGTTCTCCGACACCAAGCCCGAAGTCACCGCATCGCCCCTGCTGGGCGAGCACACTGACGAAGTGCTTGGCGAGTTGGGCTACTCCAAGGATCAGATCGCTGCCATGCATGCGGCCAATGCGGTGTAGGGATACGCATTCAACACATAGGTGTTGATGGCTATGAAGACGGCGTTCAACATTGAGCGCCGTCTTTACTTAAAAAACTGATTTATTTGAGCACCAACCCGCTATGGCATCCGCAATTGATTACCGAATGCTCGTAGAGTCGGCGGGCGATGCCATCATGGCCTGCGATGCCGGTGGTGCCATCACCCTGTGGAATCCGTCGTGTGAACGTATGTTCGGCTTTACACGGGCTGATGCGTTGGGCCACTCTTTGGACTTGATCATTCCCCAGCGCCAGCAGCAGCGCCACTGGGACGGTTACCACAAGACCATGCAGACGGGCATCACCAAATATGGCCACGACGTGCTGCGGGTGCCTGCGGTGCACAAAGACGGACATACGCTGTCGATAGCCTTTACGGTGTCCATGCTGCACACGCCGGATGGCAAAGTGTCGCAGATTGTGGCGGTAGTGCGTGACGAAACGGCACGTTTTACCGAAGACCGCAACCTGCGCAAACGCTTGATGGAGCTGGAAGGCCAGCTTGCGCCAAAAAGTAACACACCTTGAACTTTATTGAAAGGGCGCAACTGCATGATTGATTTAGGATAGAGGGTTAGGCCGCTATCGCGGCATCTGTCTCAGGGTATCCACCCGCGCGACTTATCCTATCCATCATTTATCAGGATTTCTCATGAGCAAAGCCCTAGACGGAGTCAAAATTCTTGACTTCACCCACGTACAGTCCGGCCCCACCTGCACCCAGTTGCTGGCCTGGTTTGGCGCGGATGTCATCAAGGTAGAGCGGGCAGGCGAGGGCGATGCCACGCGCGGCCAACTGCGCGACATTCCTGGTGTGGACAGCCTGTATTTCACCATGCTCAACCACAACAAGCGCTCGATTACGCTGGACACCAAAAAGCCCAAGGGCAAAGAGGTGCTGGATAAGCTGATTAAAGAATGCGACGTAATGGTGGAGAACTTTGCACCGGGCGCACTCGACCGTATGGGCATTACTTGGGAGCATATCCAAAATCTCAACCCGCGCATGATCGTGGCCTCGGTCAAGGGCTTTGGCCCTGGGCCTTACGAAGACTGCAAGGTGTATGAGAACGTGGCCCAGTGCGCAGGCGGCGCGGCCTCCACCACCGGTTTTGACGACGGCCCACCCCTGGTGACTGGCGCGCAGATTGGCGACAGCGGCACCGGCCTGCACCTGGCGCTGGGCATTGTGGCGGCGCTGTACCAGCGCAACACCACTGGGCGTGGCCAGAAGGTCCTGGCCCCGATGCAAGATGCGGTTTTGAATTTGTGCCGTGTGAAGCTGCGTGACCAGCAGCGTCTGGCGCGCACCCACACCATGCACGAGTACCCGCAGTACCCGGACGGCAAGTTTGGCGATGCTGTGCCGCGTGCGGGCAATGCTTCGGGTGGCGGTCAGCCCGGATCGATTTTGAAATGCAAGGGCTGGGAAACCGACCCCAATGCCTACATTTACTTCATCACCCAAAGCGGTGTCTGGCCCGCAGTCTGCAACGTGATTGGCGAGCCCGACTGGATTGAAGACGAAGCCTATGCCACGCCGCAGGCCCGCCTGTTGCACCTCAAGCCTATCTTTGCCCGCATCGAGCAGTGGACTATGACCAAAACCAAGTTCGAGGCTATGGACATTTTGAACCAGTACGACATACCCTGCGGCCCCATTTTGTCGATGAAAGAAATCGCCGAAGAGCCCGCCCTGCGCGCCACCGGTACCATCGTCGAAGTGGACCACCCTACACGCGGCAAGTACCTCACGGTGGGTAACCCCATCAAGATGTCGGACAGTGCCACCGAGGTCACCCGTTCGCCACTTTTGGGCGAACATACCGACGAAGTTTTGACCCAACTGGGTTACAGCGCGGACACCATTGCCGCCTTACGCGCAGAACGCGTTATTTAAATCTCTTTCATGAACTACCCCATCATTCCCATTGCCGTCCAAGAAGTCACCAAGCAGCGTAAACGCGAAGCTCCAAAAGGTCGTCGTGTCGATCCCGCTGCGCTGGCCCAGGTGCAAGCTTTGCTCGGCACCGAGTCACGCCAGGCAGACTTGTTGATCGAGCACCTGCACAAGATTCAGGACGGTTTTGGGCATCTGTCTGCCGCCCACTTGGCAGCGCTGGCGCAGGAGATGCGCCTTTCGCAGGCGCATGTGTATGAGGTGGCTTCGTTTTACCACCACTTTGACGTGGTGAAAGAGGGCGGCACTGCACCTGCTGCCTTGACGGTGCGGGTGTGCGATGGCTTGTCTTGCGAGATGGCGGGGGCTAAAGATTTGTTGGCCAAGCTGCCTGCGTTGCTGGGCCGCGAGGTGCGCGTAATTGCCGCGCCCTGCATTGGCCGCTGCGAACAAGCACCTGCCGTGGCAGTGGGGCAAAACCCGGTGCCCAATGCAACGGTGGAAGCCGTTGTCGCTAAAGTCAAGGCCAAAGCCATCCAGCATGTGCCTGAAGGTTTTACCGACTTTGCAAGCTACCAAAGCAGCGGCGGCTATGCGTTGCTCAAGGCCTGCGCGACGGGCAAGCACGAAGTCGAATCCGTCATCAAGAACATGGAAGATTCTGGCTTGCGCGGCCTAGGCGGAGCGGGCTTTCCTGCGGGCCGCAAGTGGCGTATCGTGCGCGGTGAAGCCGGCCCGCGCCTGATGGCGGTGAACATCGACGAAGGTGAGCCCGGCACCTTCAAAGACCGCGTGTATTTAGAGCGTGACCCGCACCGCTTTTTAGAAGGCATGCTGATTGCGGCATGGGCCGTGGGCATCGAAAAAATCTACATCTACCTGCGCGACGAATACCACGGCTGCCGCAGCATGCTGCAAGCCGAGCTGAAAAAACTCAAGTCCACGCCACCCATCGCCGGTATGCCAGACATTGAATTGCGCCGGGGCGCGGGAGCCTACATCTGCGGCGAAGAATCCGCCATGATCGAATCTATCGAAGGCAAGCGCGGCATGCCGCGCCTGCGCCCGCCCTACGTGGCGCAGGTCGGCCTGTTTGGTCGCCCCACGCTGGAACACAATTTTGAAACCCTGTACTGGGTGCGCGAGATTCTGGAAAAAGGCAGCGCCTGGTTTGCCTCGCACGGGCGCAATGGCCGCAAGGGCTTGCGTTCATTCTCGGTGTCTGGCCGTGTGAAGAGCCCCGGTGTCAAACTGGCCCCCGCAGGCATCACCATCCAGGAACTGATCGACGAATATTGTGGCGGCATGCAGGATGGGCAAAAATTCTATGCCTACCTGCCCGGCGGTGCATCGGGCGGCATTTTGCCCGCCACCATGAACACCATTCCACTGGACTTTGACACCTTGCAGCCCTATGGTTGCTTCATTGGCTCGGCAGCGGTCATCGTGCTGTCCGACAAAGACACCGCGTCCGATGCAGCTCGCAACATGATGCGCTTTTTCCACCACGAGTCGTGTGGCCAATGCACACCCTGCCGCGTGGGCACAGCTAAGGCCGCGCACATCATGGACCAGCCCAAGTGGGACTTGCCGCTGCTGGCCGATCTGTCGCTGGTGATGCGCGATGCGTCCATCTGCGGCTTAGGCCAGGCCGCGCCCAACCCCGTCGATTGCGTCGTTAAATATTTCCCTCAGGAGCTTGCATGAACGCAGTAACCCGACAAGAACAGATCGCACTCGACGTGCCTTTGGTGAAATTTAGCCTGAATGGCCGCGAAGTCACTGGCCGCGCTACCGACACCATTTTGCAAATCGCCAAGCAGGAAGGCGTGGAGATACCGCACCTTTGCTACAAAGAAGGCCTGGAGGCCGTGGGCAACTGCCGCGCCTGCATGGTCGAGATCCATGGCGAACGGGTATTGGCCCCGTCCTGCTGCCGCGCGCCCACTGCGGGCATGAAGGTGGTGACCGACAGCGAACGCGCCGTCGCGTCGCAAAAGCTGGTGCTGGAACTGCTGCTGTCCGATATGCCCGAGAAAGAGTACACCCGCAACAACGAGGTAGACCAGTGGGCCGAGAAAATCGGCGTGGGCAAACCACGCTTTGAAGCCCGCCAACAACCCAGGCAAGACCTGAGCCACCCCGCCATCGCTGTCAACCTGGATGCCTGCATCCAGTGCACCCGCTGTCTGCGCGCCTGCCGTGATGAGCAGGTGAACGACGTGATCGGCCTGGCCTTTCGGGGTGACCAGGCGAAGATTGTGTTTGATATGGATGACTCCATGGGTGCGTCCACCTGCGTGGCATGCGGCGAATGCGTGCAGGCCTGCCCCACCGGCGCGCTGATGCCCGCACGCGAGGCGGCACTCACCGTGCCCGACAAGCAGGTGGATTCTGTTTGCCCGTATTGCGGCGTGGGCTGCCAGCTCACCTACAACGTCAAAGACGACAAGATTTTGTTTGTCGAAGGCCGCGACGGCCCGGCCAACCATGGGCGCTTGTGCGTCAAGGGTCGCTATGGTTTTGACTATGCCCACCATCCGCACCGCCTCACCAAACCGCTGATTCGCCGTGCCGACGCGCCGCCCAAAACGGGCGACTTCGTGATGGACCCTGACCGCGTGATGGACATCTTCCGCGAAGCCACCTGGGAAGAAGCGCTGGCTCTGGCTGGCGGCAAGCTCAAAGACCTGCGTGACAAGCACGGCAAAAAATCTTTGGCAGGCTTTGGCTCGGCCAAGGGCAGCAACGAAGAAGCGTATTTGTTCCAGAAGCTGGTGCGCACCGGCTTTGGCAGCAACAACGTAGACCACTGCACCCGCCTGTGCCACGCCTCGTCCGTGGTCGCTTTGCTCGAAGGTATCGGCTCGGGCGCGGTGTCTAACCCCGTGATGGACGTGGTCAAGGCCGAGGTGATTGTCATCATCGGTGCCAACCCGACGGTTAACCACCCCGTAGCCGCAACCTGGATTAAAAACGCCGTGCAAAACGGCTCCAAGCTCATCGTGCTTGACCCTCGCCGCTCTGACCTGGCGCGCATGGCGCACCGCTTTTTGCAGTTCAAGCCAGACACCGACGTGGCCCTGCTCAACGCGATGATGCATGTCATCGTTGCCGAGAATTTGGTCGATAAAGACTTTATCGCCAGCCGCACAGAAGGTTACGAAGCGCTGCGCAAAAACGTCGAGGCCTACACACCCGAGCTCATGGCTCCGATCTGCGGTATCGATGCCGACACCATCCGCTACGTAGCGCGCCTGTACGCTACCTCCAAAGCCTCGATGATCCTGTGGGGCATGGGCGTAAGCCAGCACGTGCACGGCACCGACAACGCGCGCTGCCTGATTGCCCTGTCGCTGATGACCGGCCAGATCGGACGTCCCGGCACCGGCCTGCACCCCCTGCGTGGCCAAAACAACGTGCAGGGCGCGTCTGACGCGGGCCTGATACCCATGATGTACCCCGACTACCAGCGCGTGACTAACCCGCAGGTGCGTGCCACGTTTGAAAAAGCCTGGAGCGTACCCGCGGGTTCGCTGGACGACCAGCCCGGCCTCACGGTGGTGGAAGTGATGGAAGCCATCCTTGCAGGCAAGGTAAAAGGCCTGTACGTGATGGGCGAAAACCCCGCCATGTCCGACCCCGATGCCAACCACGCCCGCGACGCGTTGGCCGCGCTAGACCATTTGGTGGTGCAAGACATTTTCCTGACCGAGACCTGCTACCTGGCCGACGTGATCTTGCCTGCCAGCGCCTTCCCCGAGAAAGACGGCAGCTTCACCAACACCGACCGTTTGGTGCAAATGGGCCGCAAAGCCATCAACCCCCCGGGCGATGCCAGGCAAGACCTGTGGATCATCCAGGAGATCGCCAATCGCGTGGGCCTGAACTGGCAGTACAAACATGTGTCTGAAGTGTTTGACGAAATGCGCCACACCATGCCCAGTATTGGCGGCATTACCTGGGACAGGCTGGACCGTGAGCACGCCGTTACCTACCCCTGCATGGTCGAGGGCGACCCAGGCCAGTCGGTTGTGTTTGTGGAGGACTTCCCCCGCGAAGGCGGCCGTGCCAAGTTTGTGCCCGCCGACATCATCCCCGCCAACGAGCGGCCGGACGCCGAATACCCCCTGGTGCTGATCACCGGCCGCCAGCTGGAGCACTGGCACACCGGCAGCATGACGCGCCGCGCTACTGTGTTGGATGCGATTGAGCCGGATCCCACTGCCTTGATCCACCCACTCGATCTGGCAGCGCTGGGCGCGCAGCCCGGGGATGTGGTGACCATTGCATCGCGTCGCGGCGAAGTGTCGTTATACGCAAGAGCCGACGACGGCACGCCACGCGGTGCCGTGTTTGTGCCCTTCTGCTACTACGAGGCCGCGATTAACAAGCTGACCAATGCCGCACTCGACCCGTTTGCCAAGATCCCCGAGTTCAAATACTGCGCTATCAAGGTGCAGTTGGGTGGCAAAGCACCGCAGCAGGGCAGCTATGGGGGTGGCCAAGTGCTAGAGCGCCTGCAAGCAGCATAGCGCTACCGAAGCCAGGGCCGTCTATTGGCCCGTTGCAGTCACCTGACAGCTCAATACCACCGTCACCGAGCTTCCAGCAGGCAGGCTGGGCAGTACGTGCCCTCCTGCGCTGGTAAAGGTGGCAACTGTCATCGCACCGCACAGTGCGGCTCCACTGGGCGTGCATACCAGGCTGATGCAATTGAGTCCGGCTGACGGCGTGTCTTTGACTACGGCCCCGTCGGCGGCGGACGGCCCCGCATTGGAAAAAGTCACAGTGTAGTTCAGCAGTTCACCGCTGCGGGTGGTGGTAACTCCGTCATTTTTGGTGACAGAGAGCTGCGCGAACTTGTTGACGAATACCGCCACACTGGCCGCATTGTTGTTGAGGTTGGAGTCTGTGTAGAGGGTACTGGTACCCACAACAGCCGTATTGGTCACAAAGTCACTGGACGCACCCGGCAAAGCAGCAATGACGTAGACCACCGTGCTGTTGGCTGGCAGTGTCATGGAGGCCGTGATGTTGGTGCTGGAGTTGGTAAAGCCCGTGATCGTCGCACCCCCGGCCACGGTGCGCGTCACAGCGCCTGAGATGCTCAAGCCGCTCAGCACGTCGGTAAAGGGCACAGTAGTTGCCGCAGAAGGCCCAATGTTGGACACAGTGACCGTGTAGATGACCGTGGTGTTGGGCGCGGTGCTGGTGGTGCTGGCCACTTTGGTGACCCGCACATCGGCGATGGTGGCAATTGTCAATGTGGCCGTCACCACCGCAGAATTGGTACCCAGGCTCGTACTCAGAGAGCCCGCCGGGATGGTGTTGACATAGGTGCCATTGGCTGCACCGACTACATTGACCGTGAGTTCACATTGGCCTTGTGCAGGAATGATTGTGCCCACCGGCATCGTAATTTGCCCAGCGCCCGCAGCAGCCGTGGGGTTGCCGCCACCGCATGTGTCTGCCGCTGCTGGTGTAGGAGCATTGACGATGCCAGCGGGATAGACATCGGTAAACACGGCATTGAATGTTGCGGCAGTGGGCAGAGGGTTAAAGAAGATGATTTTCAGCACCGAGTTCACATTGGCCTGCACTGCGCTGGGGGTAAAGGACTTCTCTACCCTGGGGCGGTCAACCAGCAAAGAGTCGGTGGCGGTTGAATAGTTGCTGCCCACTGAAGTTACCAGTCCACCTGCTGCGATGGTGTTGGTGTACAGACCTACCGATGCAGCCGTGACGACCACAGTGACGGTGCAACTGCTGCTCGGCGCAATCGCCCGTGTGGAGGGAATGGTCAGGCTGCCATCGCCCGGATTGGCAAGGATAGCCCCCGTGCCTGCACAGGTAGTTTGGGGGTTGGGCGTGGCGGCATTGGTGAGACCTGCGCCATAGGTGTCCACCAGACTGCTGGTCAAGGTGGCGGTGACGCTGGAGGGGTTGCTCAAGGTGAGCCTCAGGGTTGCGGTCTGGCCAGGGGCGATGGCATTGGGCACAAAGCTCTTGATCACTGAGGTGTTGACGGGCGTGGCCACGTAGCTGGCGGTCACCCCAACAAAGTTGTTGCCTACGTTGGTGACCAAAGCCCCCGCTGGGATGTTGTTTTCATAGGTGCCCTGGTTGAGCAGTTGCACTACCACCGTCACGGTGCAACTGCCATTGATGGCGATGCTGCGGCCCGCTGGTACGGTGATGCTGTTGCCGCCCGCTGTAGCCACCAGGGCACCGGCTCCGCCGCAGCTCGTTTGCGGGTTGGGTACCGCCGCATTGACCATGCCAGCCGGGTAGGTGTCTACCAAGGCCGCAGTCAGGTTGGCTGCGGTCGTGGTGTTGGGGTTGGCCAAAGTGAGCACCAGCAAGGCGGTATTGCCAGGCTCGCCCGAAGAGGGGGCGAACGCCTTGGAAACCGACGGAGCCGGGGTAATCAGCAGGCTGGCCAGGGCCTCGTCGTTCTCAGTCGGTGTATATGCGCCGACTTTGTTGTTCGGCGTGGAGTTGGGGTCGGACAAGGCGATACATGGGCCCGTTGCGCGGTTGCACGACTGCGTGACCTGGGCCCGGTTGATGGCCGCCGTGTTGGGCGTTACACCGGGAGTGCTGACGATGAAGCTTAAAGTAATACGTTGACCCAACAGGATTTGGTCGACGGACCATAGCCCCGTCACGCTGTCGAAAGAACAGCTATTGCACGTGCCCTGGATACTGCTGGACAACACGTTTACGCCAGCCGGCAGGGCATCGAGCACATTCACTCTAAAGGCGGGATCTACTCCACCGTTGTACAAATCTAAAGTGAAAGTCGCTGTGCCGCCTGGTAACACGCTGGCAGGCGAGACCGATTTAGTCAGGCGCAAATCACTGCGCTCGGGCAGCGGGTTGCAGCCCAGTGACTCATAGTCCGCAGCGCCGCCAATATTGGGCAGATTGTATAAAAGGGTGCTTGCACCCGTTGTGGTGTTGAGCACATATACGTTGCGGCTCGTGGCGACCGTATTTGCTCCCATCACCATGCGGATGTTGCCATCCTGATCCAGGGTGAAGCCTTCGGCAAAACCTGTAATCGGCACTTGACCTGTCGCAAAGCCGGTAGAAAGATTAATGTTTTGGTGCAGCACGACCCCGGTGCTGATAAACAGTTTGCCTGTAGAGTCAAACACCATGTCTTCGACCGGATTGATCTGGACCCCCGCAGCGTTTCTTAAAATCAAATAGTCGTTGCCGCCAAAGGCACCAGGCACAAACACGCCAGTGCTGGGATTGATTTCAAACAGTAGGCCATCGAATCTGGCGACGTACCACTTATTCGTTAACGGATTGCGGGTAAGTGCGGCTATGCGCGTTGCAACATTTCCTGTTCCGACGATTTGCGCATTTGGAACCACTGACGTGCCCAGACCCGTAGCAGGGCTAACTTGTATATAGGTGTCAGTCAGAGGATCGACGTAGCCCAGCGTATTGGGTGTCGTTTGGCGGATGATGTAGTAGCGGTTATTGATGCCATCAAAGTAAGCCGATTCAACCTGATCGCCGCCAAACGTAGGGATAATGACCGACTTGCGTATCGTCAAGGGCGCAGACTGGTCAAACACCACCAGCGTTCCGCTGGTGTCATCAAAAGCAAAACAGGTGGCCGCGCGGCCAAGCCCTGACGTACACAGCAGAATGCACAAGATCACCAGCAGTCTAAATTTATCGAAGATATTTAACATGTCAGTGGACTGATCCGTGATTGTAAGAATTTGTTATCGCATAAAAACAAAAAGAAGTCAATAGTACCAACCATAGGTGCCACCGATGGAGCAGTGCAGTGCGGGGGTATTGCGAAGATATGACCCCAAAGAAAACTTCGCGCAGTGGCAAGGCACGGCAGCGTCGCCCGGCTCAACATAGCTGTAGCGCAGGTGGGTGCATCGAGTGCATCTTGCGTTGCCGATTTTTTGCTATATATTAAGTAGCTGCTTGCGCCCATATTTATTGGGCTACAGCCGTATTTTTCTCCTAAAATAGCACGGTGACGATGGCCGTGCATCGTGCCGACGGATGGTTAATGCAAGCAGCACTGATAATGTATCCAGTGCTTGCCTAACTTCCCACTACAATTACCCCATGGCAGATAAATTACCCCCTACCTCCGGCAATGGCTACAGCGAAGGCTCGATCCGCGTCCTCAAGGGCCTGGAGCCCGTCAAGCAACGCCCGGGCATGTACACCCGCACCGACAACCCATTGCACGTCATCCAGGAGGTGCTGGACAACTCGGCGGACGAGGCGCTGGCCGGCTACGGAAAAAAGATCAAGGTCACCCTGCACACCGATGGATCGGTGACGATTGACGACGACGGGCGCGGCATTCCGTTTGGCATGCACCCGGAGGAAAAGGCCCCGGTGATTGAGCTGGTGTTTACCCGCCTGCATGCGGGCGGCAAGTTTGACAAGGGCAAGGGTGGGGCCTACAGCTTCTCGGGCGGCCTGCATGGCGTGGGCGTGAGCGTGACCAACGCCCTGGGCAAGCGCCTGGAGGCCACCAGCTACCGTGAGGGCACGGTGGCCAAACTGGTGTTTGAAGCCGGTGACGTGGTGGAAAAGCTGCACCTGCGCAAGCAGGCCGAGGGCGACCGCAAGCAGGGCACCAGCGTGCGCGTGTGGCCCGATGCCAAGTATTTTGAATCGTCCGTCATCCCGATTGCCGAGCTGACGCACCTGCTGCGCAGCAAAGCCGTGCTGATGCCCGGCGTGAGCGTGACCCTGGTGAACGAGAAAACCAAAGACACGCAAAGCTGGCAGTACAAGGGTGGCCTGCGCGACTACCTGGAGCAGTCGCTCCCTGGCGATGCCGTCATCCCCCTGTGGGAAGGTGAGGGCTATGCCGATGCCAAGGACGACAACTTTGCCGAAGGCGAGGGCGCAGGCTGGTGCGTGGCCTTCACCGAAGACGGCCAGAGCGTGCGCGAGAGCTACGTCAACCTGATCCCCACCACCGCAGGCGGCACGCACGACAGCGGCCTGCGCGATGGGCTGTTCACGGCGGTGAAGAGTTTTATTGAACTGCATTCACTGTTACCGAAGGGCGTGAAGCTGCTGCCCGAAGACGTGTTTGCTCGCGCCTCCTATGTGCTGAGCGCCAAGGTGCTGGACCCGCAGTTCCAGGGCCAGATCAAGGAGCGGCTCAACTCCCGCGACGCGGTGCGCCTGGTGTCCAGCTATGTGCGCCCGGCCATGGAGCTGTGGCTGAACCAGCATGTGGACTACGGCAAAAAACTGGCCGAGCTGGCCATCAAAGCCGCCCAAACCCGCCAGCGCGCCGGGCAAAAGGTGGAAAAGCGCAAGGGCTCGGGCGTGGCCGTGCTGCCCGGCAAGCTGACCGACTGCGAAAGCCGCGACCTGTCGCATAACGAAGTGTTTTTGGTCGAAGGTGACAGTGCCGGCGGCAGCGCCAAGATGGGCCGCGACAAGGAAAGCCAGGCCATCCTGCCCCTGCGCGGCAAGATTTTGAACACCTGGGAGGTGGAACGCGACCGCCTGTTTGCCAACACCGAAATTCACGACATCTCGGTCGCCATTGGTGTCGATCCGCACGGCAAGGACGATAACCCCGATTTGAGTGGCCTGCGCTACGGCAAAATCTGCATCCTGTCAGATGCCGACGTTGACGGCTCGCACATCCAGGTGCTGCTGCTCACCCTGTTCTTCAAGCACTTCCCCAAGCTCATCGAGACCGGCAACATCTACGTTGCCCGCCCGCCGCTGTTTCGTATTGACGCACCCGCACGCGGCAAAAAACCCGCCAGCAAGCAATACGCCTTAGACCAGGGCGAGCTCAACACCATCCTGGACAAGCTGCGCAAAGACGGTGTGGCCGAAAATAAGTGGACCATTAGCCGCTTCAAAGGCCTGGGCGAGATGAACGCCGAACAGCTGTGGGAAACCACCCTCAACCCCGACACCCGCCGCCTGCTGCCCGTGCAGTACGGCGAACTGGACGCAGCCTTTACGGCTATCCGCTTCACCCAGCTCATGGGCAAAGGCGAAGCCGCCGCCCGGCGCGAACTGATGGAGCTGCATGGGGATGCGGTGGAGGTGGATGTATGAAAGCTGTGTCCATGGTCGAAAACGGGGATTTTTTTGAACGCAGAAGGCGCGAAGGTTTCGCAGAGGGCGCAGAAGAAGTCTGGGAAAAAGAATACAAAATTAAGAAAACAAAAATCAATAACTTATTCTTTATGCATTTAAAAAAATTGGATAAGTTTTTCTTTTTGGGTTTTCCTCTTGTCCCCTCTTTTTTGCGCCCTCTGCGAAACCTTCGCGTCCTCTGCGTTCAAAAATTCTCCGTTTTCGTCCTCATGGCAATCAACCCTCTCATAGGAGTGAGCCCGTGAGCGCCCGCGTCCGTCTGCGCCCCACCATGCAAAGTGACCTGGCCTATGTGCTGTCGCTGGAGCAGGACGCGCAGAATTTGCCTTTTATCACCCCCTGGGATCGCACCCAGCACGATGCGGCGATACGCTTTCCGGATTTTCGGCATTTCATCATCGAGGGCGGCGACGGGCTGGACGCGGTGGGGTTTTTGATTTTGATAGGCTGCCGCAGCCAGCACCAGTCGCTGGAGCTCAAGCGCATGGTGGTGCAGTCCAAAGGGCAGGGCTTTGGCCGCGCCGCGCTGCGGGTGGCCAAGCGGGTGGCGTTTGACGACCTGAAGGCACACCGCTTCTGGCTGGACATCAAAAAGCGCAATGTGCGTGCGCAAGCCTTTTATGACAGCGAAGGCTTTGTAGTGGAGGGCACCTTGCGCGAGGCGGTGCGGGTAGGTTCTGAAGACGGCAAGCTAAGCTACGACTCACTGGTAGTATTGTCTATGCTGCAAACCGAGTTTGCTGCACGCCGTGCGCAAGCCCTGGAACTGACTGCGTAAGGCCGTTGCAGCCTGTTTTATCTATCTTTTAAGCCTCTAGACCAATAAATATATGCGTGAGCAGCTATTAAATTTGAAGCACCTGGGTGCTCGTCTGTGCTGCATTCTGGCTTTGCTGGTGACTGCGGGTTTCGCCCATGCCGACATCTGGGGCTTTGTGGACGACAAAGGCGTGGCACATTTTGCCGCCGAGAAACTGGATGATCGCTACGAACTTTATTTTAAAAGCGGCCAAAACTTCGATACCCAAGAGGGTTTGCCCAGTGTGCCCAACGCCCCCAGCGATGTGGTGATACCCACCGAGACCTTGCCGCTGCGGATGCCGCCGCCGCTACCGCCCAAGCTGCAAACCTTTTTTGATGTCTCGCCCAATTTCAAAGCCGTCAAGCACCACATGCGCGATGCCGCCAAGCTCTACCAGATTGACTTTGAGCTGCTGCAGGCGCTGATTGCCACCGAGTCGGGCTATGACACCAACGCCGTCTCGCCCAAGGGCGCTGTCGGCCTGATGCAGCTCATGCCGCCCACCGCGCAGCGCTTTGGCGTAAAGGCCGATGCCAAAGCGCCCATCGAAAAAAAGCTCACCGACCCCAAAACCAATATCGCTGCAGGCACGCGCTACCTTAGCTACTTGATACTCATGTTCCCCGGCAAGCTCGAGCTGGCCTTGGCCGCCTACAACGCAGGCGAGGGTGCGGTGCAGCGCTATGGCAACCAGATACCGCCCTACAAAGAGACACAAAACTACGTTAAAACCATCATGCAGATGTACACCACCCTCAAGCCGCCGGTGCTGCAGGCCAAGCGCCTGAGTGAGGTGAAAGCCGTGCAGATTGCCAAGCCGCCGACCCGGGTGCAGATGGTCATCGGCGGCGCTGCCCGGCGCGGCAATATGGTGCCGCCGACCCAGGCCGCGCTGCCTGTGCAGGAAAGCACCAGCCCAGACACCCGTGCCATCGTGTTGCAGACCTTGCCTGGCGCACCCGCCAGTGCAGCGCAATAAACCGTTGGCCCCGATTTGACTTTGACCATTGATCCATGAACGAACCCACCCCGACCGACTTCTCCGGCGAAACCGACGACAGCCTCAACCTTGCCACCTACGCCCAGCGCGCCTACCTGGAATACGCCTTGAGCGTCGTCAAGGGCCGCGCGCTGCCCGATGTCTGCGATGGCCAAAAGCCGGTGCAACGGCGCATTTTGTACAGCATGGGCCGCATGGGCTTGGCTTTTGGCGGCTCCAACGGCACATCCGGAGCCAAACCCGTTAAAAGCGCCCGTGTGGTGGGCGATGTGCTGGGCCGCTTTCACCCCCACGGCGACCAGGCCGCCTACGACGCACTGGTGCGCATGGCGCAAGACTTTAGCCAGCGCTACCCGCTCATCGACGGGCAGGGTAACTTTGGCAGCCGAGACGGCGACGGCGCTGCGGCCATGCGCTACACCGAGGCCCGCCTCTCGCGCATCACCAGCTTGCTGATGGACGAGATCGACATGGGCACGGTCGACTTCATCCCCAACTACGACGGCAGCACCGAAGAGCCCAAGCAGTTGCCCGCGCGCCTGCCGTTTAACCTGCTCAACGGTGCCAGCGGCATCGCCGTCGGCCTGGCCACCGAGATTCCCAGCCACAACCTGCGCGAGGTGGCCGATGCCTGCGTGGCCCTCATCAAGTCGCCCAAGTTGAGTGACGACGAGCTGTTTGCCATCATCCCCGGGCCAGACTACGCCAACGGCGGCCAGATCATCAGCAGCGCGCTGGAGATCGCCGAGGCCTATAAAACGGGCCGAGGCTCGCTCAAGGTGCGCGCCCGCTGGAAGATCGAAGAACTGGCGCGCGGCCAGTGGCAACTGGTGGTGACCGAGCTGCCCCCCGGCACCAGCACGCAAAAGGTGCTGGAAGAGATTGAAGAGATCACCAACCCCAAGGTCAAGGCCGGCAAAAAAGCGCTGAGCTTGGAGCAAACCCAACTCAAAGCCAGCATGCTGGCCCTCTTGGATGCCACCCGCGACGAGAGCAACCGCGAAGCGGCGGTGCGCCTGGTGTTTGAGCCCAAAACCAGCAAGATCGAGCAGGGCGAGCTCATCACCGCCCTCCTGGCCCACACCAGCCTGGAGACCACCTCGTCCATCAACCTGACTGCCATCGGCATCGACGGGCGGCCCACCCTGAAAAGCCTGCGCCAGTTGTTGCTGGAGTGGATCGAGTTTCGCGCCAAAACCATCGAGCGGCGCTCGCGCTATCGCCTGGACAAGGTGCTCGAGCGCATCCACATCCTCGAAGGCCGCCAGCTGGTGCTGCTCAACATTGACGAGGTGATCGCCATCATCCGCCAGAGCGACGAGCCCAAGGCCGCGCTGATCGCGCGCTTCAAGCTCAGCGCCGTGCAGGCCGAAGACATTTTGGACATCCGGCTGCGCCAACTGGCCCGCCTGGAAGCCATCAAGATTGAAACTGAGCTGAAAGAACTGCGCGAAGAACAAAGCAAGCTCGAAGAGATTTTGGGCAATCCCAGCGCGCTGCGCCGCCTGATGGTCAAAGAGATCGAGCAAGATGCCAAACAGTACGGCGACCCAGCAAAGGACCCGCGCCGCACCTTGATCCAGGCCGAGAAGAAAACCATTGCCGAGGTGAAAGTCATCGACGAGCCCGTCACCGTGGTGGTCAGCGCCAAAGGCTGGGTACGCGCCCGCAGTGGCCATGGGCACGATCCCGCCAGCTTTGCCTTCAAGTCGGGCGACACACTGTATGGCACCTTTGAATGCCGCACTATCGACACCCTGCTGGCCTTTGGCTCGTTCAAAGACAAGGCAGGTCGGGTCTACTCGGTGCCCGTGGCCTTGCTGCCCGGTGCACGCGGCGACGGCCAGCCCGTTACCACCCTGATCGAGCTGGAGTCAGGCACCTCCCTGGTGCACTACTTTGCCGGGCCCGCCAGCGCGCAACTGCTACTTTCGGCCAGCGGTGGCTACGGCTTTTTAGCCAGCGTTGAGCACATGACATCGCGCCCCAAAGCGGGCAAAGCCTTTTTCACCTGCACCGAAGGCGAAACCCTGTGCCAACCCTCTCCACTAGAGATAAATACACCCATAACGCCCGTAAATATTGCGCAAGCAGCTATCAAAACAGTAGCGGCTACCCATATCGCCTGCGCCTCTACTGGCGGTCGCATCCTCACCTTTGAGCTCAGCGAGCTCAAGCTGCAAGCCAACGGCGGTCGCGGTTTGGTGCTGATCGACCTAGAGGCCAAAGACAGCCTGGCCGGAGCCGCAGCCTACAGCCGCAGCGTCAAAATCATTGGCATAGGCCGGGGCGGCAAAGACCGCGAAGAGGTGCTAGAAATCCGCAGCCTCAACAACGCCCGCGCAGCCCGCGCACGTAAGGGCAAGGCAGCCGACTTGGGCTTTAAGCCGACCGGGGTGGCGCGGGTGGAATAAACCTGACTGCGGGAGCTTTTTGCACGCCAGACAGCTCTTGGACGCTAAAACCAAGGTATTTGTGCAAAAGAAGGCCAAAGTGCCACCAAATATGACCTTTTCCACTTGGAAAACATATATTTTTGTACTATATTGTTGCTTATTGTATTTGTAATTTTTTGACAAATAGTCCTACAGGATTGCGCGCAGCCATTTGCGTGAGGTTTATGCCATGAAAATGCCCTTCATTTCCACCCCTTGCAGCCCGCCAGACCGGCTGTCGCGCCGCGCTCGCCATCGCCGCTTTATGCCCCAGCCGCTGGCTTGGGCGCTGGCTACCGCGTTCTCTGCGGCCATTGTCAGCGTCACCTCCACCAGCGCGGTATATGCACAAAGCGCGCAGGCTGCCGCTGTGGCGAACCCCCGTATGGGTGTGGCTGTACAGCCCGCGCCAGTGCGCCTGGCCAGCCCTGTCGCGCCCTCGGTGCAAAGCGCCGCGCTGCCCCAAGGCGGGCAGGCGGTAGTTGGTGGTGCAACATTTAACTATCAGGGTAACCGCCTGGATGTCACCACCACCAACGGTGCCAACAACAGAAGCGCCATCAACTGGCAAAGCTTCAACATCGGCGCGGGCAACACCACCCACATCGCCCAGCCCAACGCGCAAAGCAGCTCGCTCAACCGTGTTGTTACCACCAACCCCAGCGCCATTTATGGCACGTTATCTTCTAACGGCAACGTCATTTTGGTTAACCAAAACGGCATTGCCGTGGGCAGTGGCGGTGTGGTTGACACCGCAGGCTTTACCGCCAGCACCCTCAACACCAGCGATGCCGACTACGCCGCTGGGCGCATCAAATTCCAGGGCAATAGCCTCTCGGGCGGTGTGCAGGTAGACGGCAGCATCCGCTCGGCCAACGGCGACATCATGCTCTTGGCCCCCCAGGTCGCCACCGGTGCCAGTGCTGTTATCCGCGCCGACAACGGCAACGTCATCCTGGGCGCAGGCGAGCAGGTCGAGGTAACCGGGCGGGGCCTGGAGGGCATTAAGTTCGTCGTCCAGGGGGCCAACAACAAAGCCACCAACCTGGGCAACCTGCAAGGCAATGCAGTCGGCATTTTTGCGGGCAGCCTGCGCCACAGCGGCGTCATTAGTGCCCAAAGCGCCAGTCTGGAAGGCGGCAAAGTGGTGCTGCGCGCCATCAAAGATATAGACATCAGCCAACAAGCGGGCAACCCCACGGGCGGCAAGATACTGGCCGAGGGCGGCATCAGCTCCACAGGCAGCGCCAAAGCAGGCGGCACCATCAGCCTGCACAGCGCGCAAGGCGATGTGCGCGTAGGCAGCAACGTCGTCATCTCGGCCAGCGGCGGCACGGCCAGCCCGGCCAGCCAACCCAGTGCAGCGGCCAGCAGCCTCACTTTGCTCCCCAATTCCACCTTGGTTCAAGCTGCAAGCTCCGTAAATGGTGCGGGAGGTACTATAGAAATAGTAGCAAACCAGGGTAGCGTATTTACCGAAGTTGGCTCCACCCTGCGCGCCAACGGCAGCCCCGCAGGCAGCATCCGCTTGTTTGGCGCTACAGCCGCCCGGGTGGCCGGGCAGGTTAGCGCCCAGTCGCCTGCGGGCGCGACACCTGCGCCCCAAGCAGCGCCCCAGCTACCCGAGGCCAGCCAAACGGGCGGCAGCGTACACATTTTGAGCGCAGGCAATGTAGACCTGGCAACCGGGGCCAGCGTTGACGTGAGCGGCGACGCTGGCGGCGGCACCATCTTAGTGGGTGGCGACTACCAAGGCAAAAACCCCGAGGTGCAAAACGCCCACAACACCAACGTAAGCGCAGGCGTGCTGCTAGCCGCCAATGCCCGAGTGCTAGGCGACGGCGGCAAAGTCATCGTCTGGGCCGACAACGACACCCACTACGCCGGCAACATCCAGGCCAAAGGCGGCGAACAAGGCGGCAACGGCGGCTTTGGCGAGACTTCTGGTAAAAACAATTTGTACTTCCGGGGCAGGGCAGATTTGAGCGCGCGCCGGGGGCGTACGGGGGATTTGTTGCTGGATCCATCGTCTATAACAATTATTCAAGGTGTAAATGCGGCTCCTGGTACTACACCGTTAACACCAACCAATGGCGTCATAACTGCTGCGACGAGCACCGGCGCAGGATTGACGATTACCAATGGAACAATCAATGATCTTTCAAACTCTGCTAATGTTTCATTAGAGGCAACAGAAAGCATATTTTTTAATGGTTCTTTCAACCTCTCTTTAGATAATAAAAACCTGACTTTATTGGTCACCAACGGGAAAGCACCGTCTGGGGCAAACGGTATTCCACCAGAGGGTAGTCTAGGTGGAATTAATTTCAGCGTTTACAACGGCACCATCACTGCGGGCAACATTACGATGAGGGCGGATAGTTCTGCGCCTAGTAATGTGTCAGATATTTATTTTGGACTCAGTAATTCAACCACGCTCAGAGCGGGCACCATCGACCCATCATTGCTTACTTTCAGCCCTACTGGAACGATAATTCTAGCCGCCAATGACCGCTTGGGTTTCAGTACCAACACCCAACTTATCGCAGGCTCTGTCGCTCTACAAACCAATGACGCTAACGTAGCGTCCGGCGCACACAACATCATTCTCCCGGCATCTGGCAACCACCAGTTCAACACCATAGCTGTCAAAGCAGGTGGTGCAGTCACCATCAACCACGACACAAATGCTGGCTACACAGTGGGCATAGTTGACGGCATTGCAGGTATCTCTGCCACTAATGGCATCACATTAAATTCTGGTAATACACTGCCAATTACATTGGCCGCCATTGTTTCCAACAGAGGCACAGGCGATATTGTGATCAACCCTGCTGCTACCGCAGGCAGTACTGGCATCATCATTCATCCCAGTGGTGCTGCTGTGTTATCGATTGAAAACTTCAATCCGTCTGGCAATACAGGAAACATTAACCTGGGCGCAGGCGATATCTTGCCGGGTGCAGGCGGCCATGGCATTCACTTGATGGCTAATAACAATGCCGCGGGTTTTAATGCAGGCAATGTCACTTTTGGTAGCGTTCGCGAAAACAGCCTCCTTAACGCTGGCTTTGTGGATCTTTCAGTGGATGCAAGTGCAACGGGCGGAGGCATTTCAGGGAGCATTAACCTGCCCAGCGCTATCACCGTACAATATACGCTGGTGCTCAATGGCCGCAGTGTGTTGTCAACCACGGGTAGTGTGCCCGGTACCACAATTATTGTTAATAATGGAAATAGCTCTACCAATCCGTCAAACATCACTCTATTAGGCAGTGTGGAAGGCGGTGGATATTTAAATTTACAAACAGTTGGTAAAACCGGTGCGATCAAGATTAATGCAGAAATAGGTAACGCCACGACCCCACTAGGCACGGTGTCCGTTATCAGTAGTAGTGGTATAGAAGTTTCCAAAGCGATCTATACAGATTTCACTACGACACTGAACGCTGGTACCTCCATTACCAATACGGGCACGGCTGCAAGTCCCGGTAAGATTACTACGGTTTATGACAACATCGTTTTAATTGCGAATTCTGGAATTGGTACGGCAGCGGCAGCGCTAGGTGTGAATGCTCAAAATGGGTATATTTATGCAAATAGTACAAGCGCTGGTGATATATATTTAAATGCAACTACGCCCACGAGCCGCCTTTCCGAAATCATAGGAAGAGACTTTGTATTTACAACGACGGGGAGTGTTGATGGTGGATCTGGGGTGGGTACATCAACTATCCTTAACCCAGTAAGCGTAAGCGGCCTAGCCTCTATCACCTCCGCAGGCACTATTGGCACCACAGGCACGCCGCTGAGTATAAGTGCCAATACTTATTTGCTAGATAGCACTGCTGCAGGTAACGCACTTGGTGCGGGCAATATCAATGTCTTTTTAACCCCCTCCAGCGGCAGCATACTGTCCACCAGCAATATATCAGTTACCGGCAGCGCAAATAGCCAAGCAACTATCGATACTGCATCCAATGTGGTGGTAAACAGCGCTATAGGCAAGGGTCTGACCATACCTACCGAGATCAAGGCACCGTCTACTAATGGCCGCATCGATATCCAAAGCCTGCCTGGAGGGCAAGCCAACACATTTTCTGGGCAACCCCTCACCTTGACTGGCGGCTTTGTTACGTTGTCAGGCTCGGCCAATGTAGAAAATACATTGAGTTTGAACAGCTCCACCATCCAAGTTGCAACGGGCGGCTACCTTTCTGGCACAGGCACTCTAGTGTCGGGTAGCATGCTTAACAACGCGGGTACTATTGCGCCTGGGGGAAGTGGTATAGGCACCTTTACGGTGCTGGGCAATGTGTCTAATAATGCTGCAGGAACCTTGGCTTTTGATTTAGGCGCATCCGGAAATGACCGCCTTATCGTTGGGTTCGTAGGCGGAACGGATGGAGGAGCTTTAGAACTGAACGGCACCATCTCTGTGGGGGAGACTGGCGGTTTTCAAGCTGTAATTGGTACACCCTACGACATTATTGGGGCGGCAACTATATCCAACCCCTTAGGTTATGCTGTTGTCAGTAAAGGCGGTTTGAATGGCAGCGTCGCTCTCAATACGGTGATTAGCCCATTTAGCACAACTGCGGTTTATACGGTTAACTCGATTACCAATGCGTGGGTGGATAATGTCTCTGGCAATTGGGATAGTGGTGCAAATTGGACGCGTGGGCATGCACCTACAAAAGTAGAAGATGCATTGATTAACCCAGCTGGAACGCAAACTATTACGGTAGCATCTGGTGTACTAGCTACTCCCCGTTCAGTGCAATTGTTAGATGACGATGTATTGCGTATAAGTGGTGGTTCATTGGTATTAAACCAAGTTGACGCGCCTACTTCTAGCTTTGCCCCAGGTTCTACACTGCAAATGGTTAGCGGTGGCATTACATTGGGCTCCAATAATGCACCGTATTTGCGTGGCGCAGTAGCAATCCAGGGGGGCACCTTGGCTGTGGACTCTGGTTCCACTTGGAATTCTTCGCTTGCAACCAGCAGCTTATTGAGCTTTACCGAGGTCAATAACGCGGGAACAATTAATACAAATAGTAATTTTTCGACCAGTAATTTAATTCAAAGAAGCACTGGCTTGATTACGGGCACTAACGCCAGCAGCTTTGGTGTCTCTGATAGTTACACCAATAACAACAGTACGTCCGCTTCTTCAGGGATTGCCAACTTTGGCAGCATGAGTATCACCCAATCTGTGGGCGATTTGAACGTCAACAGTCTGACTGCAAGCAATGGGATGTACCTCACCTCCTCTCAGGGAGCGGTTATCGTAAACTCAGGTCAAACTTTAAGCTCCACTACTACCGGGTCTGTTAATTTGTTTTCTGCTACGGGTGTTACCTTGTCTGGTAACGCCGCTTTGGTTGCTACATCAGGTACGAATTTAACCAATAACACAGCGGTTTATATTGACGCTGGACACGGCAATTTCGTTGGTTTGGGTGCCACCATTGCTACCGGGTCTGGCCGTTGGGTGGCCTATTTGGACAATCCAGCCTCGTTGTCCATTGCGCCCAGCAGCTACCAGTTTGCGCAGTTCAACGCGCCAGTCAATGCGCCTACCACTACGGTACTGGCGGGCACTAATGACAGTGGTGTGCTGTTTGCATCAACATCTACCATCAGCAGTGCCACACTGGGGGGCACTGCTACGCGTGTCTATAACGGTAACGCCACACTCAGTACCGCCCCAGGCACGGACTCCACGGGCTTTACATTAAGTACTGCAACTTTGTCTACGGGCGGTACCCTGACAATCGGTGTTGGTACTACGCTGGACGGCGTGGGTACGATTACTTCGGGTAAGAATGTGCTTGCATCCCCTGGTGCATTGACCGCCGGATTTACCTTAGGCGCAGCCGCCAGTGCCAATGACGGCAATGGGCATGCGGTGTATGGATTTAGCACGACGGGTATTGCTACGGGTGGGGCGGTGACCATCACGCCAGCGGCGCTGACGCTGACGACTGGCAATGTCAGCCGATCCTACGACGGCACAACCCAAGCGGCAGGCACGATAGGTGTGGCATCGGGTGGGGGCACGGTATTTACGGGAGACACCTTATCAACCAGTGGCAGCTTTGCGTTTACCGACAAGAACGCGGGGACAGGTGATCGCACCATCAGCGTCGCTGGA
>JAYVJV010000198.1:0-14163 GCA_043769005.1 Polaromonas sp.
TCTCTCTTTGGTTGGTTGGTTGGCAGGGTTAGGAATATGGGGAGGGGACTTTTTTGAACGCAGAGGGCGCGAAGGTTACGCAGAGGTCGCAGAAGAAGACAAAAAGGAATACAAAAAATACCAACATTAAGAAAATTAAGATGAGCCTGACAAATTAAAAATTGCTGCATTGCATTAAAAAATCAATTTTTTATCTTCTTTTTTGTCTTCTTTTGGTATTTCTTTTTTGCGCCCTTTGCGTAACCTTTGCGCCCTCTGCGTTCAAAAAATCCCTTCTTGGGTTTTCAAAAATTCAAGCCTTAGCCTTCACATACCGTCCAGGCGCAGGTTCGATCGCTTTGAATTTAGCACTTCCGTAGCCTTTAGGTGCAGCTATTTGTTTGCCCGCCTGCGGTTTAAGCCAGGCACACCAGTCGTCCCACCAGCTACCGGGTATTTCTTTGGCGGCAGCTTGCCATTCGGCTTGGGTTTTGGGGAAGTAGCCCTCTTTGCCAATCCAATGCGAGCGTTTTTTAGCGGCGGGTGGGTTGATGACTCCAGCAATATGGCCCGACGCACCCATGACGAAACGTTTTTTGCCCGGCAGCACCTGGGTCGATGCATACGCACCGCCAATCGGCACGATGTGGTCTTCGCGGCTGCCGTAGAGGTAGGCGGGGATGTCTACCTTGCGCAGGTCCAGTTTTTCGCCACAGACCGTCACTTTGCCGGGTTTGACCAGGTTGTTCTCATGGTAAGTGTTACGCAAATACCAGCAGTACATCGGGCCGGGCAGGTTGGTGCTGTCGCTGTTCCAGTAGAGCAAGTCAAACGGCGGTGGGGTTTCGCCCTTTAAATAATTGCCCACCACATAGTTCCACACCAAATCGTTGGGGCGCAGAAAGCTGAAGGTGCTGGCCAGCTCCTGGCCTTTGAGCAGGCCGCCTTGGCCGATTTGCTGCTCGCGGTATGCGACGAAGGCTTCGTCGATGAAGATATCCAAGATGCCGGTATCGGTGAAATCCAGCAATGTGGTCAACAAGGTGACGGACGCTAAGGGCTTTTCTTTGCGCGCTGCCAGCACGGCCAAAGCGGTGGTCAAGATCGTGCCGCCGACACAAAACCCCAAGGCATTTATCTGTTTTGAGCCCGTAATACTGGCGCAAGCAGCTATCGCTTTAATAGCGCCGTCTTCGATGTAGTCATCCCAGGTCAGCTTGTCCACCGAGGCATCGGCATTGCGCCAGCTCACCACAAAGGTGCGGTGGCCTTGGGCGACCAAATGGCGCACCAGAGAGTTGGCGGGTTGCAGATCGAGGATGTAGTATTTGTTGATACAGGGCGGCACCACCAAAAAGGGCTTCTCAAACACTTTGGCCGTCAGCGGCTTGTATTCGATGAGCTGAAAAATTTCATTCTCAAACACCACCGCGCCCTCGGTGGTAGCGACGTTGCGGCCTATCTCAAACTGGCTCTCATCCGTCATCGACACATGGCCTTGCTGTATGTCGGCCAGCATGTTCTGGATGCCTTTGGCGATGCTCTCGCCCTTGCTCTCAATAGCCTTTTTCTGCGCATCCGGGTTAAGAGCCAAAAAGTTGGACGGCGAGGTAGCGGCCAACCATTGCTCCACGGCAAAGCGCACTTTGGCTTTGGCTTTGGCATCGCCCTGCACGGCATCGGCCATGCCCATCAGGGTGCGGGCGTTGAGCAGGTATTGCTCGGCGGCAAAGCTGGCAGCGGGGTTTTGCGCCCAGGCATCTGCAGCAAAACGGCGGTCGCCCACCACGGGGCGGGCAGTCATGCCCTGCGTCCACAAGGCCTGCGCCTGTTCCACGTAGGTTTTTTGCAGTTTCTGCAAAACAGCAGGGTCAAATTGAAATTGCTGGGCCAAATCGCCCCAAGGTGATTGAGAATCCATGTTGTCTCCGGTGGTGAGCGTATCTTCGTACACTCTTTTCTAGGGATAACCCTAGTATCTCATATTTTTGCTGCACTGCAACAAATTTTTACTCATAACCATATTCTGCTCCCATATGTACCTTGTCGCCATAGCGTGGATTTACGTCGCCTTGATGATGGCCGTGGCCGAAGCCACGCACAGCACCGGCACTGTACTGGGGGCCATCTTCACCTTTGTGTTGTATGGGCTGGTGCCCGTCTCCATCGTCATGTATCTGCTGGGCGCGCCCTCGCGCAACAAAGCGCGCAAGGCGCGTGAGCGGGCTGAATGGGTGGCGCAGCAAAACGCCATGGCCGTGGGTGTAGCTGCTGTAGCCGTGGAAGGCGTAGCCGCTCCAAGCGAACCGCCTTTGTCGGTGGACTCAGTCCGCCAGCCAGATACAAGCGGCCATGCGCCCCGTACTGCCCAGCCGGGCAGCGTCGCGCCGATGCGAGAAAAACTGTGACGGGTTGCCCACCGTGCACCAAGAGGCTGACCCATCGTTGCCGTAAATCTGGGTGATGCCCAGGGCCTGTAGGCGGTCGCGCGCCAGGCCTTGTAAATTGGCCAAAAATTTGTCTGGTTGACCCTGCGCGCTGGCTGCGCCGGGCTGGATTTTCTGGAAGTGCCGCGCCGCACCCGGCTGCGATGCCTCAAACGCCGCCTTCACCTCCGCGCCCACCTCAAACTGTGTGGGGCCAATGCAGGGGCCCAGCCATACCAAGATGTTTTTTGCTATCGTTTGCGTAGCTGCTTGCGCTCTATTTTGTTGGGCTACAGGCCTAAAAGACTGGAAAATAGCCTCCAAAACACCCACCCCACTCTGCCCCGCCAATCCACGCCATCCCGCATGCGCAGCCGCCACAAAACTGCCCGCATGGTCGGTAAACAAGAGCGGCAGACAGTCCGCCACCATGATGGTGCAGGCCACGCCGCGCTGCGTGCTGATGCAGGCATCGGCCACCGTGCCGTCGGCTGTATCGGCAGCCAAATTGACAACCTGCGTCCCATGCACCTGCTGCAAAAAGACCGGGCGGGTTTGCAGGCTGGACTGCAAACGCTGTCGGTTGGCCTGCACATGCGCAGGCAGGTCTCGTACATGGTCGCCCAAGTTCAGCGAATCAAACGGCGGGTTCGACACGCCACCAGAGCGCGTCGTCAAAGCGGCTTGCACATGGGCCGGGGCAGGCCAATGGACGGGTAACAGGGGCAGCGCAGTTTGCATGGTGAAGACAATTACAGCACGACAGCGCCGCGTGCGCCTGCGTCTCCTATAATCGTAATTTCCACTGACCCAGAAGTAATGCCTCTGGGATACAGACATGACCAAATTCGTCTTCGTCACTGGCGGTGTGGTGAGTTCCCTGGGCAAGGGCATCGCCTCCGCGTCGCTGGCTGCCATTCTTGAATCGCGCGGCCTCAAAGTCACCCTTATCAAGCTGGACCCGTATATCAACGTCGATCCGGGCACCATGTCGCCGTTCCAGCACGGCGAGGTGTTTGTCACCGACGACGGGGCCGAGACCGATCTGGACTTGGGCCATTACGAGCGCTTTATCACCACCCGCATGAAGAAGACCAACAACTTCACCACCGGGCAAATCTACCAGTCGGTGCTGGAGAAAGAGCGCCGGGGCGACTACCTGGGCAAAACCGTGCAGGTGATTCCGCACATCACCAACGAGATCCAAGACTACATCAAGCGCGGCGCGGGCATGGGCACGCCCGATGCAGTGGACGTAGCGATTGTGGAAATTGGCGGCACGGTGGGCGACATCGAGTCCCTTCCCTTCCTGGAGGCCGCACGCCAATTGAACCTTCGCTCGGGCGTGGGCAACACCGCCTTTGTGCACCTGACCTATGTGCCCTTCATCAAAGCAGCGGGTGAGCTCAAAACCAAGCCCACCCAGCACACGGTGCAAAAGCTGCGCGAGATCGGTATCCAGCCCGACGCGCTCTTGTGCCGTGCTGACCGCGCCATTCCTGCCGAAGAGGCTGAAAAAATTTCGCTGTTTACCAACGTGCAGCCCTGGGGCGTGATCAGCATGTGGGACGTAGACACCATCTACAAAGTGCCGCGCATGCTGCACGAGCAGGGTCTGGACGGGCTGATCTGCGACAAGCTGCGCCTGAACACCCCGCCCGCTAACTTGAAGCGCTGGGACAGCCTGGTGCACGAGGTCGAGCACCCGCAACACGAGGTGACGATTGCCATGGTGGGCAAGTATGTGGATTTGAGCGACAGCTACAAGTCCGTCAACGAAGCGCTCAAGCACGCGGGCCTGAAGAACCATGCCAAGGTGAACATCGAGTACATCGATTCCGAGACGATTGACCCCGCCAGCGCCGCGCAACTGGCCAAATACGATGCCATTTTGGTGCCCGGTGGCTTTGGCGCGCGCGGCGTGGAAGGCAAAATCCAAACCGCCCGCTATGCCCGCGAAAACCAAGTGCCCTACCTGGGCATTTGCTTAGGGATGCAGGTGGCCACCATCGAATACGCCCGCAATATGGCAGGCCTGAAAGATGCCAACAGCACCGAGTTTGCACCCGACACGCCGCACCCGGTGATCGCCCTCATTACCGAGTGGAAAGATGCCGACGGCAGCATCAAAACCCGCAATGCCAAGTCTGACCTGGGCGGCACCATGCGCCTGGGCGCGCAGTCGTCCAATGTGGTTAAAGGTTCGCTGGCGCACAGCATCTATGGCGGTGTGGTGACCGAGCGCCACCGCCACCGCTATGAGGCCAATGTGAACTATCTGGACGCGCTGCGCCAAGCCGGTTTGGTCATCTCGGCCATCACCCAACGCGAGCAACTGACCGAGATTGTCGAGCTGCCGCAAAGCGTACACCCCTGGTTTATCGGCGTGCAATACCACCCCGAATTCAAAAGCACCCCCTGGGACGGGCACCCGCTGTTTAACTCGTTTATCAAGGCATCGCTCGACCATAAAGCGGCGGGAAAGACGTTGAAGTCTGTTGTTGCAGAGAAAGTGACGGCATGAGCGCCGCCGGACCGCTCCAAGGCGCGAAGCACCCCATGGGGGGCAGCGCAGTACACGTAGTGACAAGCGTGGGGGTTCTATGAAGTTATGCGGCTTCGATATTGGCCTGAATCAACGCTTTTTTCTCATCGCAGGCACTTGCTCGATAGAGGGACTGGGCATGTCTTTGGATGTGGCAGGGCAATTGAAAGAGATCACGGCCAAGCTGGGTATTCCGCTGATTTACAAAGGCTCGTTTGACAAGGCCAATCGCTCCTCAGGCACTACCCCGCGTGGCGTGGGCATCGAGCAGGGTTTAAAAATCCTCGCTGAAGTGCGCCGGCAGTTGCAGCTACCCGTACTGACCGATGTGCATGAGATAGACCATATCGCCGAAGTCGCCAGAGTGGTCGATGTGCTGCAAACACCGGCCTTCCTGTGCCGCCAGACCGACTTTATCCGCGCCGTGGCGCAATCGGGCAAACCCGTCAATATTAAAAAAGGTCAGTTTCTTGCCCCCTGGGATATGAAAAATGTGATCGACAAGGCCCGCGCTGCCGCCCAGGAAAAAGGCTTGAACCCAGATAACTTTTTGGCTTGTGAGCGCGGCGTGAGCTTTGGCTACAACAACCTCGTGGCCGACATGACCTCTCTGGCCGAGATGCGCAGCAGCGGCGCGCCCGTGGTGTTTGACGTGACCCATTCGGTGCAAAAACCGGGTGGCCTGGGCAGCAGCTCGGGCGGTGCACGCGACATGGTGCCCGTGCTGGCCCGCGCAGGCGTAGCGGCGGGCGTAGCAGGCCTGTTCATGGAAACCCACCCTGACCCCAGCCAAGCCTGGTCCGACGGTGCCAACGCCGTGCCACTCAAGCACATGCGGGCCTTGCTCGAATCCTTGGTGGCACTGGACACCGTCACCAAAAAGCATGGCTTTTTAGAGAACCATTTTTCCGCCTGACCTACTGACCCCGCCTTGGACAACACCAAAAGGAGCACCCCCATGACCGTCGCCTACATCATCGTTGACATGCAAATTTCCGACATGGAGCAGTACAAACAGTACATGGCTGTCGCCCCCGCAGCGGTGGCTGCAGCGGGGGGCGAATACCTGGTGCGTGGCGGCAAGTTTGAAGCGCTGGAAGGCCAGTGGAACCCCAAGCGCGTGGCCATGCTGCGTTTCCCCAGCTACGACAAAGCCAAGGCTTTTTACGACGGCGAGCTGTACCGCGCAGCCCGCGCCAAGCGCCAGGGCGCAACCGAATTTTTCAATATGGTATTGGTCGAGGGCGTGAGCGCTCCCGTCTGAAACCACTCTGCTATTACTTGAAGGAACAAAACACAATGAGTGCCATCGTCGATATCGTAGGTCGTGAAATTTTGGACAGCCGGGGCAACCCCACGGTGGAATGTGATGTGCTGCTGGAGTCGGGCGTGATGGGGCGCGCTGCCGTGCCATCTGGCGCGTCCACCGGAAGCCGCGAAGCCATTGAGCTGCGCGATGGCGACAAGAGTCGCTACCTGGGCAAGGGCGTGCTCAAGGCTGTGGGGCATATCAACACGGAGATTTCCGAGGCCATTTTGGGTCTGGACGCATCCGAGCAGGCCTTTTTGGACAAGACCCTGATCGACCTGGACGGGACCGAGAACAAATCACGCCTGGGTGCCAACACCATGCTGGCCGTGTCGATGGCGGTGGCCCGTGCGGCAGCGGAAGAAGCCGGCCTGCCGCTGTACCGCTACTTTGGCGGCATGGGCGGCATGCAAATGCCGGTGCCGATGATGAACGTCATCAACGGCGGCGCGCATGCCAATAACAATCTCGATTTGCAAGAGCTGATGATCATCCCCGTGGGCGCGCCGTCGTTCCGCGAGGCGATTCGCTGGGGTGCCGAGGTATTCCACGCGCTGAAGAAAATCATCCATGACAAAGGCATGAGCATTGCCGTGGGTGACGAAGGCGGCTTTGCACCGACGGTGGCCAACCATGAAGCAGCAATCCAGATGATCTTGGATGCTATTCAAGCTGCGGGCTACACCGCAGGCGAGCAAATTGTGCTGGGACTGGACTGCGCCGCATCTGAGTTTTACAAGGACGGTAAGTACCACTTGGGAGCCGAGGGATTGACGCTGTCCAGCACCGAGTGGACCGACATGCTGGCCACCTGGGTGGACAAATACCCCATCATCAGCATTGAAGACGGCATGGCCGAGGGCGACTGGGATGGCTGGAAAATCCTTACCGACAAGCTGGCCGCCAAGGTGCAGTTGGTGGGCGACGATCTCTTTGTCACCAATACCAAAATCTTCAAAGAAGGCATTGATAAAAAAATTGCCAACTCCATTCTCATCAAGATCAACCAGATTGGCACCCTGACCGAAACCTTTGCCGCGATTGAAATGGCCAAGCGCGCGGGCTACACGGCGGTGATTAGCCACCGCAGCGGAGAGACCGAAGACAGCACCATTGCCGACATCGCCGTGGGCACCAATGCCGGGCAGATTAAAACCGGATCGTTAAGCCGCAGCGACCGCATGGCCAAGTACAACCAGCTTCTGCGCATAGAAGAAGATTTGGGCGAAGTAGCCACCTACCCCGGCCGCGCGGCGTTTTACAGCATCCGCTAGATGCTGCACAATCTGTAGCGTATGTCCAGCCGCATCATCCCCGTCATTTTGATCAGCCTGTTGGTGATCCTGCACGCGCAGCTATGGTTTGGGCGCGGCAGCCTGTGGCATGTGTCGCAAATGCAGGGCAAGCTCACTGCCTTGCAAGCCAAAAACACCCAGGCCCAGCGCAGCAACGACCAGCTCAGCGCCGAGGTGCGTGACCTGAAAGAGGGCCTGGAAATGGTGGAAGAAAAAGCACGCTTTGAGTTGGGCATGGTCAAACCCAATGAGATTTATGTGCAGTTTATGAAATAAGCTGTGCTAGAGCTGCTCAACAGCCCAGTCTTCATGCTCTGGGGTAGCCCTGCTAGCTGGGCCGAGGTCATTGGCGCGCTGCTGGGCCTGGCCATGGTGGTGTGTAATATCCGTCAGATCCACTGGGCCTGGCCGCTGGCCTTTGCCAGCTCGGTGCTGTACTTTTTTGTTTTTTGGGGCAGCAGGTTGTTTGGTGATGCCAGTCTGCAAATATTTTTTGCAGTGATGTCGCTATGGGGCTGGGCCCAGTGGTTACGCGGGCTGCGCAGCGATGGCAAGGCGCTTTATGTTCAATCGCTGTCCAACCAACACACTATCTATTTAGTAGCTGCTTGCGCTTTATTATGGGGGGCTACAGGCCTTTTTCTTGCCAAATTCACGTCTACCGATGTACCTTGGTGGGATGCCTTTCCTACCGCGTTAAGTGTAGTGGCCACGCTGCTTTTGGCGCGCAAGTACATTGAAAACTGGCCCATGTGGGTGGTGGTCAACGTCGTCAGCATCGCCCTGTTTGCCTACAAAGGGCTGTGGCCCACGGTGGTCTTGTACAGCGTATTTGTGGTGATGGCGCTGCTGGGGTGGCGGGCCTGGCGCAGCGCGCAAGCGCAAAGCGCAGCATGATCATTGCTCTGCTGGGCGCGGAGAGCACGGGCAAGTCTGCTCTGGCGCAGGCACTGGCCCAAGCTTTGCAAACGCAGGGGCGTGATGCCGTGGCGGTGGGCGAGTACCTGCGAGAGTGGTGCGCCTTGCACCAGCGCACCCCGCACCGAGACGAGCAAGCACATATCGCACGCACCCAGCAGCAGCGCATTGAGGCGGCCACTGCGCAGCACGCGCTGGTCATCGCCGACACTACGCCGTTAATGACGGCGCTATACAGCGAGTATGTGTTTGCCGATCTTGCGCTCTACCCGCAAGCGATTGTCTGGCAGCGTAGCTGCGCGCTCACCCTGGTCTCAGGGCTAGACCTGCCCTGGCAGGCCGACGGCATTCAGCGCGATGGCCCGCATGCGCGCGCACCTGTCGATGCACTGCTGCGCCAACGGCTGGATGCAGCAGCCATCGCCTACCGTGTGGTGTATGGAGCTGGTGCGCAGCGATTGCAAAACGCTATTGATTGCATAGCTGCTTACGCAAGTATTCAAAGGCCTGCAGCCATAAAACCTGGTAAAAAATGGGTTTGGGTATGCGACAAATGCTCAGACCCCGACTGCGAGCACCGCTTGTTCAGCCAGCTCACTGCACCGTCGTCGGCCCCGGTGGATGGTCCAGTGGCTGGGTAAATATCGCCGCAGCGTCCACTGCGTCAAAGCGGTACTGCACACCACAAAAATCGCAGCCCACTTCGACACGCTCCTGCTCAGTGAGGATGGACTCCACCTCGGCTGCGCCCAGGTTGTGCAGCATGTTGGCTACGCGCTCACGGCTGCAAGTGCAGGCAAAACGTGGATGGGCAGGCTCAAAGCGCAACACTTTTTCCTCCCAAAACAGGCGGTGCAAAATCGTGTCAATATCCAGACCGAGCAGCTCTTCACGCTTAAGACTGGACGCAAACAAGGCAATGCGGTTGAAGGCCTCGTCGATACCAATGTCGTCTTCTTTGGACCAGTCGGTGCCCCCACGCTCCACGCCTGCGGCTGTTGCGCTGCCCCCCATGGGGGCCTTCGCGCCTTGGGGCGGCCCGGCGGTGCTCATTCCACCCAGGTTCCTCTCGCCCTGCACGGGCAGGCGCTGAATCAGCAGGCCAGCGGCCACTTGGTCGTTGGCCGCCAGCACCAGCTTGGTGTCTAGCTGCTCAGACTGCAGCATGTAGTGCTCTAGCACCAAGCTCAGGCTCTCCAGCTTTTCTTTACGGTCACCATGCAAGGAAACCACCCCTTGGTAGGGCTGCTGGCCAGGTTGCTTGTCTTTGGGGTCCAGGGTGATAGCGCAGCGCCCTTGGTTGAGCACGTTGACCATCTCGCTCAAGCTGCTGTCCAGAGCCACCTCGCCCTGCACGTTGGCGGTGGCGCGCAGCGACAGGTCTGACTGGATCTCGGCCACAGCCACCTTCACTGGGCCGTCCCCCATGATTTGCAGCACCAGTGCACCGTTAAATTTGATATTGCTTTGCATCAGCACGCCTGCGGCCAGCATCTCGCCCAGCATCTCACTCACACGCGGCGGGTAGGCACCCGTGGCGGTGTTGGCAGCGCGGCGCGCCAGCACCTCTTGCCAGGCATCGGTCAGGCGCACAATCATGCCGCGTACTGGCAGGCCATCGAAAATAAATTTATGCAGTTCAGACATGTGCGGGTTCTACAGTGGCTATCTTCATCAGGCGATTTTTTTCAAGCCTTTGGCAAAGCGGCGGGCGTTGTTTACATAATGATCGGCAATAGCGTTGATCTTTTTCACCGTGGCTTCGTCTAGCGATCGCACCACTTTGGCGGGCGAGCCAATGATGAGCGAGTTGTCCGGAAACTCTTTGCCCTCAGTGACCACACTGCCTGCACCCACAATGCAGTTTTTACCAATTTTAGCGTTGTTCAAAATTACCGACTGGATACCAATTAGCGAGCCATCGCCAATGGTGCAGCCATGCAGCATCACCTGATGGCCTACCGTCACGCCCGCGCCCAGGGTGAGTGGTGAGCCAGGGTCGGAGTGCAACACGCTGCCATCTTGCACGTTGGAGTTTTTGCCGATCGTCATCACTTCGTTGTCGGCGCGCAGCACCGAGCCAAACCAGATGTTGGCACCGCCCTCCAGCACCACATTGCCCATGACGTCAGCGCTGTCGGCTATCCATGCGCCCTGGCCCAGGGTGGGCGCGATGCCGTCGAGTTCATAAATTGCCATGGTCTTGCTTGTGCTCCAAAGTTAGTCGGGCTTACAGCTTAAGCCCGCATCCTCCATTATCATCCACCCATGGAACTGCGCGCGACGGCCTTGGCCGCACTACTTACCTGTGATCCGAATGAAAAAGTGGCTCTGACCCATGCGTTACATGCGCAAGCAGCTACGCTATCTATAGCGAATGGCGTGCTGTCGGAGCCGCACAATATCCCTGGTCATCCGGCCAAACCGGTGCTGATGCAGCATTTGAACGTGCCCAAGCGTTCGCCCTATACGCCCGATGGCTTGGGCGCGCTGGTGCATGCGGTCTGCCATATCGAGTTCAACGCCATCAACCTAGCGCTGGACGCTGTTTGGCGTTTTGCCGACATGCCGCCTGCGTACTACCTGGACTGGCTACGCGTAGCCAGCGAAGAGGCCACCCATTTCAGCCTGCTGGCGCAGCAACTGCGCAGCATGGGCTATGCCTACGGCGACTTTCCTGCGCACAACGGCCTGTGGGACATGACCGAAAAAACCAAGGGCGACGTGATCGCCCGTATGGCCCTGGTGCCACGCACGCTAGAGGCACGCGGGCTGGATGCTACACCGCCCATGCAGGCCAAGCTGCGCAAGGTAGGCAGCCCCGATGCCCTGAAAACCGTCGCTATTTTGGACATGATTTTGCGCGACGAGGTGGGCCACGTAGCCATTGGCAACCACTGGTACCACTGGCTGTGCCAGCGCGATGGGCTGGAGCCGCTGGCGCACTTCAAGCGCCTGTGCCAGCAGTTTGATGCCCCGCGCCTGCGCCCCCCGTTTAACGAAATGGCGCGGCGCAAGGCAGGCTTTAGCGAGGATGAGCTGCGCGCCCTGCTCGCACCCTGAGTTAGCGAATCTGGCCGCGAATTTCGCCACCCGGATTTGCCGCACTGTGGGCATTGAAATACAGATTGCCCTGCTTGAAGGCAGCGTACTGATCCGCTGTGAGTATGCTGCCTGCAGGCACATTGAAAACCCCATCACCTGCATTTGTCAAAGGCACTATCACCGGGCCATTGACACCCACAGCAGCTATGTGCACATGGGCTGCGGTGGCCGTCATGGCGGTGACCACAATGCCACCCGAGGCAGCGCGGGTCGATGGGTCTACCACCAGCGTACCCGTACCCGTTGCAGCCGATGCTGTGGCAGGTACTTCCTGTGTGCCTTCCAGCGTGACAACCCGTACATCGCGCGCAATCTGCCCGCGCACTTGCCCCCCTGTAAAGGCGGCGCTGTGGGCATTAAAGTACATGCCGCCCGCCTTCAAGGTGGTGATTTGCGCATCGGTCATGCTGGCATCGCTGGCGGCGGTCCACACACCGCTGCCCGCAGACGTTTCGGTCAATGGAAAGGTAACACCACCATTGCTGCCCGCCGCGCCCGTATGGATATGCGCCGCAGTAGCCGTCATCCCGGTCACCGACAGGTTGGCGGTGAATTTTTTACTCACCGGATCGAGCACCAACAGGCCCCTGCCGCTCGCCTCCGATGTATTGCGAGGCACTTCCTGCGCGGAAGACATCTGCACAGCAAACACATCACGTCCTATCTGCCCGCGCACATCACCACTCGGGTTGGCCGTAGAGTGAGCGTTAAAGTACAAGCCACCTGCAACCAGAGCATCCGCCTGCGCTGGTGTTAGCACCGTATTAGCCGGCACCTGCCAGTTGCCACTGCCTGCGGGCGACTCTGCCAGCGGCACAATCACCCCACCATTTGCACCCGCCACCGCCTGGTGGATATGCGCTGCCGTAGCCGTCACACCATTGACCGAAAGGCCACCGCTGATAGCCAGCGAGGGTGAGGCAAAGGTCAGCGAACCCGTACCCACTGCACCCGTGATCGTGGGCGGTACCTCTTGGTCACCAGAAAGAGAAACTGAAAACACCGTACTGGTAGGAGTGGGTGGCGCACCCGCATCGCCGTCCCCACTGCTGCAGGCCACCAAGGCCCATCCGAGCAGACCGGACAGCGTGCATGCCCATAATAAAACCCGACCTCTGTTGCGAACGTAGTTCATAGCTGCCTCCTGTAATTTTGGGTTGGCATACAACAATGCACAGGTTGGCGAGAACCCAACTCACTCGGCAACCATTTAAACTAGGAGCTACCTGCATGCATAAAGTTCGCCGTTATTGTTAGTGGGTGTAACTCATATTTCATAATTTTCATCCACCATTTGCTATATATTCAATAGCTTCTTACACTATATTTTATTGGGCTACAGGTCAATATGGCAGAGTATGGTATGCCTGTAGGCTAGCCCCGAGGATGGTGCTGCGCGTGAATGGTTTTGAGCCGCTCACGCGCCACATGGGTGTAGATGGTGGTGGTGGAAATATCGGCATGGCCCAGCAGCATTTGCACCGCCCGCAGGTCGGCACCGTGGTTGAGCAGATGGGTGGCAAAGGCGTGGCGCAGGGTGTGGGGCGAGAGTGGTGTGGTGATGCCCGCCACTAGCGCGTGCTTTTTCACGATCATCCAAAACGCCACGCGGCCCATGCCCTCGCCCCGAGCGGTCACAAACAAATCGTCCGTCTGCTGGCCCTTCAAAATCTCAGGCCGCGCCTCAGCCAGATAGCGCTGTAGCCAGTCGCTGGCATGCTCGCCAAAGGGCACGATGCGCTCTTTACTGCCCTTGCCAAAGGTGCGCAGCACATGCTCGTTCAAACTGACGTTGAGTACCTTCAGGCCCACCAGCTCGCTCACCCGCAGGCCGCTGGCGTAGATCAGCTCCAGCATGGCGCGGTCACGCAGGCCCAGCGGTGTGGCTACATCGGGCGCGGCTATCAGCGCTTCGACCTGCGCCTCGCTCAGGGTTTTGATGCCGCGCGGCACCGACTTGGCCGTCAGCAGCTTAAGCGTAGGGTCAGCGCTGACAATGCGCTCGCGCAGCGCCCAGCGGAAGTAGCGCTTGAGCACCGTCAGGCGGCGGTTGGACGAGCTGGCCTTGCCTTGGTCCGCGCGTCCACCCACCTGGCGTGCGTCTTCGGGAGCTTGGTTGGGGGCGTGCATACGGGCGGCAAAGTAACGCTCGATATCGGGGGCGGTGGTGGATTCGATGGTGCGTTGATCTTGCTGTGCTAACCAGCTTGCATACAAAGTCAGGTCACGTCGGTAGGCTTCGAGCGTGTTTTTGGATAGGCCTTGTTCTAGCCAAATGGCATCGATGAAGGCATCTATCGTGGAGTCGGGTTTACGGTCTTGCACGCTGTAACTGTAGCGTGAAAGCGTAGTGACTTCTGGGTGTTGTGCAAATGATGGGCTTTCTGCTTCCCGGCATCGGAGCTTCTGGCTGTGCATCTTGCTCTCTATGCTCGTCACAGGAGCCGGCCGACGGCGTACTCAGCTCCGCGGCTGTCCTCCGTGGCTGCCTAGGAGTCTGGGCGGCAGAACGATTTCCAATCCGCCTAAACGCTGGCAGGGCATCTCGGTGATGCTCAATGCCTCCATCAACGCCTACGTCGGTGG
>JAYVJV010000199.1:0-5996 GCA_043769005.1 Polaromonas sp.
GGCCGAGAGCAAAACCTATATCCAGTCGCTGCCCTATATGGACCGCCTGGACTATGTGTCGATGATGTGCAACGAGCACGCCTACTGCCTGGCCATCGAAAAGATGATGGGCATCGAAGTGCCCGAGCGCGCGCAGCATATCCGCGTGATGTTCAGCGAGATCACCCGCCTGCTCAACCATCTGCTCTGGCTGGGCTGCCACGGTCTGGACTGCGGCGCGATGACAATTTTTCTGTACGCCTTCCGCGAGCGCGAAGACTTGTTTGATCTGTACGAAGCCGTGAGCGGCGCTCGCATGCACGCCGCCTACTTCCGCCCCGGTGGCGTGTACCGCGACCTGCCCGACAGCATGCCCCAGTACAAGGTCAGCAAGATCAAAAACGCCAAGGCGCTGGCCAAGTTGAACGAAGGCCGCCAAGGCTCCGTACTGGACTTTATTGACGACTTCACCAAGCGCTTCCCCGCATACCTGGCCGAATACCACACCCTGCTGACTGACAACCGTATCTGGAAGCAGCGCACCGTGGGTATTGGTGTGGTCACACCCGAGCGAGCGCTCAATCTGGGCTTTACCGGCCCCATGCTGCGCGGCTCGGGCATCGCCTGGGACTTGCGCAAGCAGCAGCCCTACGACGTGTACGCCAAGATGGTCTTTGACATCCCGGTCGGCAAAACCGGCGACTGCTATGACCGCTACCTGGTGCGCATGGAAGAGATGGCGCAGAGCAACCGCATCATCAAACAGTGTGTGGACTGGCTGCGCGTGAACCCTGGCCCGGTGATCACAGACAACCATAAAGTGGCCGCGCCATCGCGCGAAGGCATGAAGAGCAATATGGAGGATTTGATCCACCACTTCAAACTCTTCACCGAAGGCTTCCATGTGCCGCAAGGCGAGGCCTATGCCGCCGTAGAGCACCCCAAGGGCGAGTTTGGTATTTACATGGTGAGCGACGGGGCCAACAAGCCCTACCGTTTGAAAATTCGCGCCCCCGGCTTTGCGCACTTGGCTGCACTGGACGAGATGGCGCGCGGCCACATGATTGCCGACGCGGTGGCCGTCATTGGCACCATGGATATTGTTTTCGGAGAGATTGACCGATGAGCGCCGTTGCAAACCACGCTTCACCGCCCTACGTGTTGACGGATGCAACGCGCACGCGCTTTGCCAAAGAAATCGCGAAGTACCCTGCCGACCAAAAAGTCTCGGCGGTGATGGCGTGCCTGGCCATCGTGCAGCAAGAGCAGGGCTGGGTCAGCGCGGCCTCTGAGCAAGCCGTGGGCGACTACCTGGGCATGCCCGCGATTGCGGTGAAAGAAGTCACCACCTTCTACAACATGTACAACCAGCAGCCCGTAGGCAAGTACAAGCTCAATGTTTGCACCAACCTGCCTTGCCAATTGCGCGATGGGCAAAAAGCCTTGCAGCATCTGTGCAGCAAGCTCGGTGTAGAGATGGGTGGTACCACAAAGGACGGCCTGTTCACCGTGCAGCAAAGCGAATGCCTCGGTGCCTGTGCCGACGCGCCCGTGATGCTGGTAAACGACCGCAGCATGTGCAGCTTTATGACGAGCGACAAGCTCGACCAGCTGGTCGACGGTTTGCGTCAAGCGAAATAGGTAGTCAAATAATGAACGCAGATCAAGTTCTTGCCCAGTTCCAGGCCACAGGGGTACAAACCTGTTTCCATGGTCGCCATATCGAGCCGCAAATTTTCAAAGATTTGAACGGCAGCAATTGGCGCTTGAAAGACTACGTAGCGCGCGGCGGCTATGCAGCCCTGAAGAAAATCCTGGGCAAAGATGGTGCGCCCGTGGCCGAGGGTGCGCAGGCGGGCCTGACGCAAGACCAGGTGATTGCCACCATGAAAGAGTCCGCACTGCGCGGCCGTGGCGGTGCGGGCTTTCCTACGGGATTGAAGTGGAGCTTTATGCCGCGCCAATTTCCTGGCCAAAAATACTTGGTCTGCAACTCCGACGAAGGCGAGCCCGGCACCTGCAAAGACCGCGACATTCTGGAATTTAACCCCCACATCGTCATTGAAGGCATGGCGATTGCCGCCTACGCCATGGGCATTTCGGTGGGCTACAACTACATCCACGGCGAAATTTTCAAAACCTACGACCGTTTTGAAGAAGCGCTGGAAGAAGCGCGCGCTGCGGGCTTCTTGGGCGACAAAATTTGTGGCAGCAATTTCAGCTTCCAGCTCCACGCCTTCCACGGTTTTGGAGCCTACATCTGCGGCGAAGAAACCGCATTGCTCGAATCGCTCGAAGGCAAAAAAGGCCAGCCGCGTTTCAAGCCACCATTCCCCGCCAGTTTTGGCATGTATGGCAAACCCACCACCATCAACAATACCGAGACCTTCGCGGCAGTGCCGTGGATCATCAACAACGGTGGTGCCGCGTACTTGGCCATTGGCAAGCCCAACAACGGCGGCACCAAGATTTACTCCGTCTCGGGCGACGTAGAGCTGCCCGGCAACTACGAAGTGCCACTGGGCACGCCGTTTAGCAAGCTGCTCGAACTTGCTGGTGGTGTGCGCAAAGGCCGCACGCTCAAGGCCGTGATCCCCGGTGGCTCGTCCGCCCCCGTGTTGCCCGCTGAGATCATGATGCAGTGCACGATGGACTACGATTCGATTGCCAAAGCAGGCTCCATGCTCGGCTCGGGCGCGGTCATAGTGATGGACGATTCGCGTTGCATGGTGGAAAGCCTCAAGCGCTTGAGCTATTTCTACATGCACGAGTCTTGCGGCCAATGCACCCCCTGCCGCGAAGGCACGGGCTGGCTCTGGCGCATGGTAGACCGCATCCACACGGGCCACGGCAAACCGAGCGACCTGGACTTGCTCAACTCGGTAGCCGACAACATCCAGGGCCGCACCATCTGCGCACTGGGCGATGCAGCCGCCATGCCGGTACGTGCGATGATCAAGCATTTCAGGCCCGAGTTTGAAGCGATGATTAACAAGGCCCAGGCCAAGCAGGTTGTGCAGACTACGCCCCATTCCCTAGCCCACACCGTCACCGCGTAAGCCAAGAGAACAACATGGTTGAAATTGAATTAGACGGTAAAAAAATAGAAGCCCTGGAAGGCAGCATGATTATTCAGGCTGCGGAGAAAGTGGGCACCTATATTCCGCATTTTTGCTACCACAAGAAGCTCAGCGTAGCGGCCAACTGCCGCATGTGTCTGGTGGACGTGGAGAAGATGCCCAAGCCCATGCCCGCCTGTGCCACACCCGTGAGCCAGGGCATGATCGTGCGCACCAAGAGCGACAAGGCCATCAAGGCGCAGCAGTCGGTGATGGAGTTTTTACTTATCAATCACCCACTGGATTGCCCGATTTGCGACCAGGGCGGTGAATGCCAGTTACAGGATTTGGCTGTGGGTTACGGCGGTAGCGGATCGCGCTACGAAGAAGAAAAGCGCGTGGTCGCCGTTAAAGACGTGGGCCCGCTGATTAGCATGCAGGAGATGACGCGCTGCATTCACTGCACGCGCTGCGTACGCTTTGGCCAGGAAGTCTCCGGCATCATGGAGCTGGGCATGTTGCACCGTGGTGAGCATGCCGAGATCACCACCGTGGTGGGCGATACAGTCGATTCCGAGCTGTCGGGCAACATGATCGACATTTGCCCTGTGGGCGCTTTAACGAGCAAACCCTTCCGCTACAGCGCCCGCACCTGGGAGCTGGGCCGCCGCAAATCGGTCAGCCCGCATGACTCGACGGGTGCCAACCTGATTGTTCAGGTTAAAAACAACCAGGTGATGCGCGTTGTGCCGCTAGAAAACGAAGCCGTCAACGAATGCTGGATCGCCGACCGCGACCGTTTCAGTTACGAAGCCTTGAACGGCCCTGAGCGTTTAACCCAGCCCATGCTCAAGCAAGGCGGCGTGTGGAAAGAAGTCGATTGGCAGGCTGCGCTCGAATACGTGGCCAATGGTTTGAAGCAAATCAAAGCCGACCACAGTAGCGCATCCATCGGCGCGCTGGTCAGCCCGCACAGCACCGTGGAAGAGCTGTACCTGGCAGGCGCACTGGTGCGCGGACTGGGTAGTGACAACATTGACTACCGCATGCGCAATGCAGAATTTCCCGCCATCGAAGGCGTGCGCTATTTGGGCATGCCGATCGCATCGCTGTCCACCTTGCAGCGCGTGCTGGTGGTGGGCAGCAACCTGCGCAAGGACCATCCCCTGTTTGCACAGCGTATTCGCCAGGCAGTGCGCAAGGGTGGGGCACTAGCAGCTATTAATTCAGTAGCGTACGATTGGGCTATGCCCGTCGCGCAGAGCATTACCTTGCCTGCTGCCCAGTGGGCGCAGGCGCTGGCCGATGTGGCCACTGCCATCGCGTTGGAGAAAAGCGTTACTGCACCTGCTGCGGGCAATGCCACCGACGCAGCCAAAGCCATTGCCAAATCACTGCTCGGCGGCGAACGCAAGGCCGTGCTCTTGGGCAACGCCGCTGCGCACCACGCTAACGCATCCTCCTTGCTGGCCTTGGCCAACTGGATCGGCGAGCAAACCGGTGCCAGCGTGGGTTACCTCAGCGAAGCGGCCAACACCGTGGGCGCGCAGCTTGCGGGCGCTATGCCACAAAAAGGCGGCAAGCACGTTGCGCAGATGCTCGCAGGCGGCTTGCGCGCTGCCATTTTGCTGAGCACCGAGCCGAAATTTGACAGCGCCGCGCGTGCCGACATCCAAGCCGACATGGTTGTCACGCTCAGCCCGTTCAAAGCCAATATGGATTGCAGCGATGTGCTGCTGCCGATTGCACCGTTTACCGAAACTGCTGGAACCTTCATCAACGCCGAAGGCCGTGTGCAGAGCTTCCATGGTGTGGTGAAGCCTCTGGGCGACACCCGCCCGGCCTGGAAAGTGCTGCGCGTGCTCGGTAATATGCTGGGCGTGCCAGGCTTTGATTTTGAGTCCTCGCAAGACGTGTTGGCCAAAGTGGTCAAGGCGGATGCGCAGTTTGTACCTGCTGACAAGCTGAGCAATGCGACAAAGGCGTCGATCCGGTTGGACATTGCTGCGGGCGAGCCTGCCAGCGTCGCCATCTACCAGCTCGACAGCCTGGTGCGCCGTGCGCCGTCGCTGCAACTGACGGCGGATGCCAAAGCTGGGATGGCTTCAACTACTAAAGTAGCTCCAGCCGCCACGTCTGCTGCGCAAGGAGTCCCAGCATGATCGACACCTTGCACGGTATCGGCCAAGGCCTGATTGCCGCCCCCTGGTGGGGCAGCATGGCCTGGCCCGTGATCTGGAACCTGATCAAAATTATTCTGGTGGTGCTGCCCATCATGGGCCTGGTGGCCTACCTCACACTGTGGGAGCGCAAAGCGATTGGCTGGATGCAAATCCGCATTGGCCCCAACCGTGTGGGCCCACTGGGTTTGTTGCAGCCGATTGCCGATGCACTCAAACTGCTGACCAAAGAAATCATTGTGCCCGCTGCGGCCAATAAAAGCCTGTTCTTCATCGGCCCCATCATGACCATCATGCCAGCACTGGCGGCGTGGGCGGTAGTGCCTTTTGGCCCCGAAGTGGCGCTGGCTAACATCAACGCCGGTTTGCTCTTCATCATGGCGATTACGTCGATGGAAGTCTATGGCGTGATCATTGCAGGCTGGGCCTCCAACTCCAAATACGCCTTCCTCGGTGCACTGCGTGCCTCGGCACAAATGGTGAGCTACGAGATTGCCATGGGCTTTTGTTTGGTGGTGGTGCTGATGGTCTCGGCCTCGCTCAACATGACCGACATCGTCGTGGGGCAGGGCAAGGGTTACTTTGCGGCGACGGGTTTGAATTTCCTATCCTGGAATTGGCTACCACTACTGCCCATCTTCGTGGTCTACATCATCTCAGGCATCGCCGAGACCAACCGCCACCCGTTTGACGTGGTGGAAGGCGAGTCCGAAATCGTAGCGGGTCACATGGTGGAGTACTCGGGTATGGCCTTTGCCATGTTCTTCCTGGCCGAATA
>JAYVJV010000200.1:0-2461 GCA_043769005.1 Polaromonas sp.
GTCTTTGCTCTCCATCTGGCCAAACTTGGTGGTCACCAGGCCCAGCACCATGGTTTTGCCTTTGGGCAGGAAGCGCAGGGGGCGGAAGTCGCCGCTGCGATCGTCGTCATATTCCAAAAAGTAGGCATCAATGTCCATCTCGGCCAACAGCGCCTCGGCTACGGGCTCGTAGTCGCCACTGGCAGCAAACGTGCTTTTGAAGTTGCCACGGCACAGGTGCATGGCCAAGGTCATGCCCGCTGGCTTTTGTGCCACCACTTTGTTGACGAACATCGCGTAGCGGTGCGGCAGTTCGTTGGGGTCGTCGCCACGGGCGCGGGCGGCTTCGCGCATTTTGGGGTCGCACAGGTAGGCCAGATTGGTGTCGTCCATCTGCACGTAGTTGCAGCCAGCGGCGGAGAGCGAGCGCAGCTCGTCGCCGTAGGCCTTGGCCACGTCGTCAAAAAAAGCCGGGTCTAGTTCAGGGTAGTGGGTTTTGCTGATCGCTGCGCGGCCACCGCGAAAGTGCAGCATGGTCGGGCTGGGGATGGTGACCTTGGGGGTATTGCCCTTGGATACCTGGGTTTTGAGGAATTCAAAGTCGGCCAGCTGGATATTTTTGGCATGGTGCACTGTGCCCACCACCTTCATCACCGGCGGGGCCAGTTCCATGGTGCCGTCGGGCCGCTGGATGGTGACGGGAATACCCACCTCCACGCCGCCCAGTTGCTCCAAAAAGTCGGTGTGAAAGTAGGTGCGGCGAAACTCGCCATCGGTAATGCTTTTCAGGCCCACCGATTCCTGGAATTTCACAATTTCGGCAATGGCTTTGTCTTCCACCACGCGCAGTTGCTCAGGGGTGATGCTGCCTTTGGCTTTTTGCTCGCGCGCTTCCAAAAGGTACTGAGGGCGCAAAAAGCTGCCAACGTGGTCGAAGCGGGCGGGGAGTTTGGCGTGGACGGTCATACGGATCTCTCAAGATGTAGGTGCTTTGATTTTAGGACATTGCGCAAAACGTAATGCGCAGTAAAAAGCAGGAAAACACGTAGACCCAGACACTGAGCTGCCCGGGTTGCAGTGCGCACGGCAGACGCGGGCTACCGCGCGGTCAAAACCTGGCAATGGGTCTGCAAGGTAAGGGAAATCCACATCAAAAAAACCACCTGTCACGGGGGTAATTAGCATAAGCTATGTCAACATTGCGCATATCCACTTCGTTGTCCTGTTTTAACCACTCTCGGAACCACACCATGAAAACTCGCCATCTCCTGAGCGCCGCAGCTTTGCTGGCCCTGGGCACCTCTAGCGCCCTGGCGCAAGAAGTCACGCTGAAATTCCACCACATCTGGCCCTCGGCGGCCATGGCCCCCACCCGCGTGATTGCGCCGTGGTGCGAGAAGGTCGCTGCCGAGTCCGCTGGGCGCATCAAGTGCCAAATGCTGCCTGCCATGTCTGGCGGCGGCACGCCCCCCCAGTTGGTGGACCGCGTCAAAGACGGCGTGGATGACTTGACGATTACGCTACCGGGTTACACCGCAGGGCGTTTTCCAGCGATGGAAGTGTTTGAACTGCCCTTCATGACCAACTCCGCAGAGTCTGGTGCATCGGCAGCGTGGGACTACCTGCAAAAGCATGCGCTCAAAGAGTTTCCAGGCACCAAAATTTTGGCCACCTGGGTGCATGACGAAGGCTATGTGCATACTGCCTCCAAGCAGATTAAATCCCTGGATGACTTCAAGGGCTTGAAAATGCGCGCCCCCACACGCCAAACCAACAAGCTGCTGGCCAAGCTGGGTGCAACCCCGGTAGGCATGCCCGTCACCGGCGTGGCCGATGCGCTGTCCAAGGGCACCATCGACGGTTTTGCACTGCCATGGGAAGTGATCCCGGCGTTCAAGCTGCACGAGATGACCAAGTTCCACACCCAGACAGATCCCACCCGCCCGGCCCTGTACAGCGCAGGCTTTGTGTTTGCCATGAACCAGGCCAAGTACGACAGCCTGCCCGCCGACCTGAAAAAAGTCATTGATAACAACAGCGGCGCAGGCCTGTCGCGCCAGATTGGCAAAATTTGGGACGAAAGCCAAGCCGTTGGCCGCAAGTCTGCACAAGACCGTGGCAACACCATCATCACGCTGTCTGCTGCCGATACCGATGCCTGGATCAAAGCCTCAGCCAGTTTGAATGACGAGTGGGTGGTGGACATGGACAAACGTGGCCTGCCCGGCAAGCAAATGATGCAAGACGCACGCGACTTGCTGGTGAAGTACCGCCAGTAAATCTACCCGCGCTTTGCACTCTCTCTCTAACGCCGGCTCGTGCCGGCGTTTTGTTATTTTGTTAATACAACCCACTTGCCATGATTCAATTGTTAAAGCCACTGACACTGTGGTTTGCCATCGCGGGCTCGGCCGTGGCGCTGCTGGTGGCTGCGATGACCGCTGTGAGTGTGGTGGGGCGTGCCTGGTTTAAAAGCCCCATT
>JAYVJV010000201.1:0-4057 GCA_043769005.1 Polaromonas sp.
ACTCCCATTGCACAACTGCTGGGAATCAATGAAATGGCTGAACCTGAATCTGATGGTTTCACACAGCAAAGCCTGTTCTCAACGTTGGGACACTAGTGATCCAAAATAGTAATTCACAAGCCATGACAGACGACGACCTGCCCCCACTGATCGAAACGCCCCCCGGCAAATACCGTCACTACAAAGGTGGCCTATACGACGTGGTGGGCACCGTACGCCACTCCGAAACCCTGGAGCCCATGACGCTGTACCGCGCGCTGTACGGGCAGATGGGGCTGTGGGTGCGGCCTGCCGCCATGTTCAACGAAGAGGTCGTGGTAGATGGCGTGCGCCAAGCGCGCTTTGCGCGGATCGAAGGCTAATGGCGCAGCGCCTATGCCACTGCTCTTTGAAACTGTTGCTAATACATGCCGTTTAAAGAAGAAAAACAGGCTGTAGACCAACAAAATAGAGCGTAAGCAGCTAGTTTTTTTGTAGCAACTCACAGATCGCACGCGGGTAAATCAGGTGCTCCTGCGTCAGCACCCGCGCTGCCAGTGTGTCTGCCGTGTCGCCTGCCAGCACGGGCACCACCGCCTGCGCCAGGATCGGGCCGTGGTCTAGCTCGGCGGTCACTTGGTGCACGGTAGCCCCTGCCACCTTGCAGCCCTCATCCAGCGCCCGCTGGTGGGTGTGCAGGCCAGGAAAAGCCGGCAGCAACGAGGGATGGATGTTCACCAAACGCCCCGCATAGCGCTGCACAAACGCGGGGGTGAGGATGCGCATAAAGCCCGCCAGTACCACCAAGCTAGGGGCATAGCTGTCTATTGCGGCTGCCAGGGCGGCATCAAAGTTTTCGCGGCTGACGTACTGCTGGTGGTCTACTACCGCTGTAGCTAGGCTTTGCGCCTTAGCAAACGCCAGCCCTTTGGCATCTGGCTTGTTGCTGATAACCGCCGCCACCTGCGCCCCGCAACGCCCGGCCCAGTCGTGCTGCAGGGCTGCGCGCACAATAGCGGCCATATTGGAGCCGCCGCCTGAAATTAGAATCACTATGTTTTTCATTACCTCGGATTATCACTTTTCGCCATGACCTTCAAGCAACTCACCCCCATCGAAGCCCGCGTCCTGGCCACCTTGATGGAAAAAGCTCGCACCGTGCCCGACAGCTACCCCCTGTCGCTCAATGCCCTGGTGCTGGGCTGCAACCAAAAGAGCAGCCGCGACCCGGTAATGGAGATCAATGACGACGATGCCCGCGCCGCCCTGGAGGCACTCAAGGCGCGTAGCCTGGTGTTTGAGGGCAGCTCCAGCCGCGTGCCGCGCTATGAGCACAACTTCATGCGCGTGGCAGATGTCACCGAACAGCAGTCGGTGCTGCTGGGCCTGCTCATGCTGCGCGGCGCGCAAACCCCGGCCGAGCTGCGCACCGCAGGCGAGCGCTGGTACAAGTTTGCCGATGCGGCTGCCGTAGACGCCGTACTGCAAGAGCTGCAAGCGCGTGGCGACGACGACGGTGCTGCCATGGTGCTCAAGCTGCCCCGCGCCCCCGGCGCACGCGAGCAGCGCTGGGTGCACCTGCTGTGCGGCGAGGTGGATGTGGCGGCCCTGGTCAGCAATGCCCCCAGCGCCGCCGAGGCCGAAGGACTGCTGGGCCGCGTCACTGCTTTGGAAAATGCCTTAGTGTTGGTGAAAGCCGACAACGCGCTGCTGCGGGCCCATGTGCAAACCATCAGCGCCCAGCTCGGGATTGTGTTGCAGGACGCTGCTATTGCTGGCGCATAGGTATTGCTGGCGCATAGGTATTGCTGGCGCATGGGTGCTGCTGGCGCATGGGTCTTGCTGGCGGAGTGGGTGAGCTGGCGACGGGGGAAGAGGTCAGGCTGCAAAATTTTTACAAAAACACGCGCGAACACAGGTAACGCAAGGCTGGCATATGCACCGCGCGCCTTTCTCCAAAATTTTCATCCTGACCCCGTTCCCCCATCGCTTTACGGGTTTGGTCGCTGGCCGGAGTCATTGGCCGACGAGTGTCGGTGGCAGGGCTGGTAGATGTGCGCAAGCACACTTTGGGGGCAGTTAATCGCTATAAATACAGGAGCTGCTTACGACCTATTTCATTGGGCTACAGGCAAAAATTACCATCCAAACGCGAACCTCCGTATCCAGCGGCTGGGCAACGGGGGCAGCGTGAAAATTTTGCAGCCTGACCTCTTCCCCTGCGCCAGCTTACCAAGATAGCGCGTACTCTCCAATACTGCCATTGCCTGTGCGCAGACCACCCTCTTTTGCATAATCATGCCCACAGCCCCACATCAAATAGCACGCACATGCTATAAAGTGGATCAGTCAAAAAAATCCTTTAGGAGACCCCATGGATTTAGCCTTTACCCCCGAAGAAGAAAAATTTCGCCACGACGTGCGCACCTGGGTGCGCGGCAACCTGCCCAGCACACTCTCGCACAAAGTGCACAACTCCCTGCGCCTCACACGCGACGACCTGCAAAGCTGGGCCAGGATACTGGGCAAAAAAGGCTGGCTGGGCCACGGCTGGCCCGCAGCGTTTGGCGGCCCCGGCTGGAACGCCGTGCAAAAGCATCTGTTTGAAGAGGAATGCGCCCTGGCCGGTGCACCCCGCGTGATCCCCTTTGGCCCCGTCATGGTAGCCCCGGTCATCATGGCCTTTGGCTCGCCCGAGCAGCAAAAGCGCCACCTGCCCGGCATTGCCAGCGGCGAGGTGTGGTGGAGCCAGGGCTACAGCGAGCCCGGCTCGGGCTCCGACCTGGCATCCCTCAAATGCAAGGCCGAACGCGTGGGGGATAAATATATCGTCAACGGGCAAAAGACCTGGACCACGCTGGGCCAGTACGGCGAGTGGATCTTTTGCCTGGTGCGCACCAGCAGTGAAGGCAAGCCACAAACCGGCATCAGCTTTTTGCTGATCGACATGAAAAGCAAAGGCATCAGCGTGCGCCCCATCGTGCTACTGGACGGCGAACCCGAGGTTAACGAGGTATGGTTTGACAACGTAGAAGTGCCCGCTGAGAACCTGGTAGGCCAGGAAAACCAGGGCTGGACCTACGCCAAACACCTGCTCAGCCACGAGCGCACCAACATTGCTGACGTGAACCGCAGCAAACGCGAGCTGGAGCGCCTGAAAAACATCGCCAAAAAAGAAGGCGTGTATGACGACGTGCGCTTTAGAGACGAAATTGCCAAGCTGGAAGTAGACGTAGTAGCACTAGAGATGATGGTGCTGCGCGTGCTGTCCGCCGAAAAATCGGGCAAGCAGGCGCTGGACGTGGCGGGCCTTTTGAAGATACGCGGCAGCGAGATCCAGCAACGCTACAGCGAACTGATGATGCTGGCCGCCGGCCCCTTCGCCCTGCCCCTGATCCACGAGGCCATGGAGGCCGGCTGGCAAGGCAACTACCCCGGCGCAGGCCTGCACTGCGCGCCATTGGCATCGACGTACTTCAACATGCGCAAGACGACGATTTACGGCGGCAGCAATGAAGTGCAGCGCAATATCGTTTCTCAGGTGGTACTTGGGTAACTTTTGAATAGAGGGAGGGATCAGGGGATTTTTTGAACGCAGAGGGCGCGAAGGTTTCGCAAAGGGCACAAAAAAGAAATACAAAATAAAACCAAAAATTCAATCCTGAACTTCACAAAATTAAATGAGGTTTTGGGATTTTGATTTTATGAATTTTTCTTCTTTGTCTTCCTTTTTGTATTCTTTCTCCCCCCTTCTGCGCTCTCTGCGCAACCTTCGCGCCCTCTGCGTTCAAAAACTCCCCTCCCCTTCCCTCAGACAAAGTAATTCACATTCATAGATAGAAAAGAGCAACACCATGGACTTTGACTTTACGGATGACCAAGAACAACTGCGCGATGCCGTGCGCAAATACATGGACAAAGGCTACAGCTTTGACCGTCGCCGCGCGCTGGCCAAAGCAGGCGGGTTTGACCGCGCCGCCTACACCGAGCTGGCCGAGTTGGGCCTGACGGGCCTGTACATCCCCGAGGCCGATGGCGGCATGGGCATGGGGCCGGTGGAGGGCATGGTGGTGATGGA
>JAYVJV010000202.1:0-33969 GCA_043769005.1 Polaromonas sp.
CAGCTGTCCATGGACGGACGGGGGGCCTGGCGGGACAACGTGTTTATGGAGCGGGTGTGGCGCACACTCAAGTACGAGCATGTCTACAAGCATGTGTACGCCAGCGTGGGCGAGGCCCGCAGCCAAGTGGGCGAGTATCTGGGCTGGTACAACGCTGGACGGGAGCATTCCAGCCTGGAGGGGCAAACGCCCGATGAGGCTTACGCGGCACTGCTACCGATGGCACCGCGCATAGCGCAGCGGGCATAACACGATGCGCGACTGCGGGGACACATCAGTGCTGCTGCGCAGCAAGGGTAGACGAAAGGGGGAAGGCCTTCCCCCTGGTGCCCCTTGCGGGGTGGTCTGTGGACAAGCCTTGCAGCCCTGCGGGCTGTCTGGCGGCTTGCCCACAGCCTCACGGCTGCGCCGCACCTGTACCCCCTTCTGCGATAGAGAAATCCAGGGAGATGAAAATCAGCTACTATTTCGCAGTGTTCCCGACACTGCATTAACCAGCCAGGGCATCACTTATCTTTCGGGAAATGCTGTTCAGAGCCTTCGGACCACCTCTGTCTTCCTTGATAAGTTTATTTTTAGTATTCATAACCGAATTTACCAATCACTTTGTATGGCGTTTAGCCGAAAAATCACAGAAAACTAACTTAAAGCCTGCATTACAGCACGCGGGTTGCGATCAATCACATTCAACAGCACCAGCGATGCCCCGCTAGGCGAGCGGTCGCCGCGCTCCCAGTGGCGCAGGGTGGCTACCGAGAAGCCGAAGCGGGCGGCAAACTGTTCTTGGGTAAAACCCAGGCGACCCCGTAGCGCTGGCACATCTACGGTTTGAGGGTTGTACAGCTTAATACCCGCTGGCATGTTAGCGCCTTTGGTTTTGCCATGGGCAATGGCTTCGCTCAGGCCTTGTTTGATGTTTTCAAATGCTTGTGACATAGTGTGCGTCCATTTAATCGTGCCCTCCATCACATCGCCAGCCTTTGGGTGAGCCGCTAGATAGTTAACGATGTCGATTCGCTCTGCAACGCTCATCAGTTTGTCAGCACGGCGAATGTATTCGGGCAGTTCTGCGATGGTGAGCATGGTTGATGGTATTCTAATCCATTGGCGCAGAGAGAGTACTTTGCTAACGCAATGCCCTTGCCACATCCGCTCGCCCGGTACCACTGGCCAGCAGCGCACGCACCATCCAATCCATCGAACACACTGGGGTCGGCTGCCTCGATTTTGGCAACACGCGAGTGACTGGATTTCATGCGCTTGGCCAGTTCGGTTTGGTACAGCGCGTGCTGTATCCGTGATTGCTTTGCTGCCTGTGCCAGCGACAGGCGGATCTCAATCAAGACGCTTTCTTCGGCGTTCAGCTACAAAAAGTCGGCAGCGTCGCCGATTTACCAATCCGTGCCCTGAAGTTTCTTTTTCAATAAGGTGGATATAGTTTAGGCAAGCGCCTGCAAGCCCTTGCTATCCACCAAGCTCAGCAGCTTTAAAGCCATGCCGTTCGGGTGCTTTTGGCCACGCTCCCAGTGGCGCAGGGTGGCTACCTAAAAGCCAAAGCGGGCGGCAAACTGCTTTTGGGTGATCTAGGCGTGAATTCTGCGGCTGTAGCAAGCAGTCAGCTTTGTCGCACCGTCACTGCCAGCTTTTTTGCCCTGCCCGCTAAAAGCTTCCATCGCGTGAGCGCGCACGGGCACCACGTTACACAACCCCTCGTTACGCACAATGGCTTTTAAACGGGTTGCGCGTAGCGGTTTCACAAAAATTATCGCCAAGCCTGGCGAGTTTTATCGCATCTGGTGCTGCCAATAGCGCCTGCGTTCCTGGCGTTGGCAGACCACGGCTTCGGGCTGGGCGCTGCGCCAGGTGGCTGCGCCGCATTGCGGGCTGGTGATGAGTTGGATGCTGCGCTCGGCGTAGCGCTGGGCGACCTCGGGTGCGGGGTGGTTGAAGCGGTTGCGGTAGCCTGACTGGCTGATGGCGATGCGGGGTTGCACAGCATCCAGAAAGGCCGGGGTGGACGATGTTTTGCTGCCGTGGTGGGGCACCAGCAGCACATCGGCTTGCAGCGGGGCACCGTCAGCAACCAAAATGGCCTCTTGCGCGGCCTCGATATCGGCCACCAAAAGGGCCGTGCGTTGGCCGTTGCTGATGCGCAGTACGCAGCTCATGGCGTTGGATTTGTTGGGTACCGCATAAGCCGCTGCTTGCGGGTGCAGCACAGCAAAGTCGATGCCGTCCCACTGCCATGCAAGCCCGGCTACGCAGCGCTTTGGGTTGGGGCGCAGGGCAAGCAGCTCGTGCCCGTCTTCCAGCGAGCTCAGTAACCCCGCCTGTGGTTGCATGGCCAAAATGGCTGCTGCGCCGCCGGTGTGGTCGCTGTCGCGGTGGCTGAGCACCACGGCATCGAGCTTTTCGCCCAGGGCGCGCAGCAGGGGCACCAGGGTGCGCTGGCCCGCATCGCTCTCGCGTGAGAAACGCGGACCGGTGTCGTACAGCAGGCTGTGGTTTGCAGTGCGTACCAACACCGCGTTACCCTGCCCGATGTCGGCCACCAGCAGCTCAAACTGTCCTGCGGCGGGGCGCAGCGGCTGCCACAGCAGCGCGGGCACCAGCAGGGCCGCACCCATGGTGCGCAGCGGCCAGGGCAGGCGCAGCGCCAACAAAATACCGCCGATCATGGCTGCAGCACCCATAAATAATGTGTAAGCTGCTACAGAAAATGTAGCAAATGGCCAGAGCGCAAACCATTGCAGCAAGCTGCCCAGCAGTTGCACACAGTGGGCCGCAAGGTCCCACACCGGGCTGTACAGGACACCCAGCATCGCCAGCGGCGTAATGACCAGGGTCACCCATGGGATGGCGATGGCATTGGCCAGCAGACCGACCAGCGAGACCTGCTGGAACAGCAGCAAAGACAATGGAGTGAGCGCCAGGGTAATGACCCACTGCTCGCGCAGCATCTGGCGCACCGCTTGCACCCAAGGCGCTGCCTTCAAGCGCAGCAGCCACGCAGGGCGCAGGGCAGCAGGCCGCAGCACAGCGCCCTGCTCGCCCGCGCCCAAGCCTGCACCATCGTCGTGAGCCTGGAGCCGCCTGTCTGCACTGCCGTGCAGGCTGCTGCCGCTGGCAAACAACACGCCTACGGCAACAAAGCTGAGCCAAAACCCTGCTTGCAGCAGCGCCCAGGGGTCGAGCGCAACCACCAGACCACAGGCCAATAGCCACACCAGCGGCCAGGGCCAGGCCTTGCCCGATAGGCGCAGCAGGGCTACCGTGGCCAGCATCCAGACGGTGCGCTGCGCGGGCACACCCCAGCCGCTAAACAGCGCATAGCAAGCCGCCAGCAGCACGCCGCCCAGCAGCGCCGCATGCTGGGCAGGCAAGAGCAGCATGGTGCCCCGCCAGCGCCGCCACAGCCAGCCCACACCCAACGCCGCAGCCCAGGCAAACATGGTGACATGCAGGCCCGAAATGCTCATCAGGTGCGCCACACCGGTGGCGCGGTACACGTCCCAGTCGGCGCGTTCAATGGCGGCTTGGTCGCCCACCACCAGCGCCGCGATCACCCCGGCCAGGCGCGGCTCGGCCACGCGGCTAAAAACAGCATCCCGCACCTGCTGGCGGGCCCGCTCTACCGGGTGTTGCATGGTGCTGCCCAGCAAGCGCGGGGCACTGCCCTGGGCGGCATCTTTAGGTGTGGCGCGGACATAGCCTGTGGCTTGCAGGCCCTGCTCCCACAGCCACAGCTCATAGTCAAAACCCTGCGGATTTGCATTGCCGTGCGGCGCTTTCAGGCGTACCGTAAAGGCCCAGCGCTCGCCCGCGCGCAGCTCGCCGCTGCCTTGCTGTAGCTCGGCAAAGGGCACCGTGGCGGCATCTTCACTGCGCAGCAGGGTGCTGTACCAGCTGAGGTAAATGTAGGGCGGCAGGGCTACGGCCTTACGCTCGGGCCCCTGCGTGGCCGACTCCAGCTCCAGCCGAAAACGCAACCCCGCTTCGCTGCGCTGGGGCATGGCAGCTACCACGCCCACCACCTGAATGTCTGCGCCCTCCAGCGACGGATGCAAAGCCTGGGCCTGAAAGATCTGTGCTCTGAGGCCGGTTGTGCCCAACCCCAGGGCGGCAGCGGCCAGCAACACGGCCAGGCTGCCCAACCCTGTGTGCCAAACCGTACTGAAACTTGCTCCACGAGCTATGTTTTTAGTAGCTGCTAGCACATATAAAATAAGGGCTAAAAGGCAAATACCTGCATAGAGCGCAGTGGGCCACAGCGCTGCCTGCTGCAATTGCAATGCGCAACCCAGCAACCAGCCCACCAGCGACGCAGCCCATGTTTTCAAGCCCCACCCCATTTGTACTTTAGACTCACTATTTTCGTCCTACTTTTATCAGTATCAGGAACCCAGCCATGAGCGTCTACACCACCCTCAAATCCCTCAGCATTGAGCTGCCCCCCGTCTCCACCCCAGCAGCAGCCTACGTACCCTATGTGCAAACTGGCAAGCTGGTGTTTATCTCGGGCAATATTGCCCGCAAAGGCGATGATATTTGGGTAGGCAAGCTGGGCCATAACGTCAGCACCGACGAAGGCAAGCTGGCCGCCCGCAACTGCGCCATCCAGCTCATGGCCGCCCTGCACGCCGCCTGCGTGGCTGGCGGCACAGACCTCAATAGCGTCAAACGCATTGTCAAGGTCATGAGCCTGGTCAACTCCACCCCCGACTACACCGACCAGCACCTGGTCACCAACGGCTGCTCGGAGCTCTTGGGCCAGGTGTTTGGAGCGGTTGTGGGCGCGCATGCTCGCAGTGCCTTTGGGGTTGCGCAAATTCCACGCGGTGCCTGTGTGGAAATTGAAATGATTGCTGAATTAGCCTAAGGATTGAGCGACGCACTGTTGGGACGGTAAAAAAAGTGCGTACTCCATGATGACCAAGCAAGAGCTGCTGAGCCGACTGGGCGACCTGGTGGTACGCTCAGAGCGGGGCCACGCCCTGGTGCGCCGCAACCCGCGCGAGCTACCCCGCCGCCTGCGCGTGCTGCTCTTGGCTGTGGACGGCAGCCACACCGTACAGTTGTATGTGCAAACCCTCAAAGGTTTTGGCGATATTGCCGATCTGCTGGTGGAGCTGGCCGCGCTGGGCTTGATTCGTCTGCGCATACCGGGCGAGGCCTCTGGCGCGCTAAACCGGGCCGAGCAGATCTCTGCGCTCGACCAGCTCCTGGACGACTCGCGCTTTAACCCGCCAGAGATGCAAGACGTGCTGTATGGCAGCACCGCGCCCGGCAGCTATGACGAGATGCTGCGCGTGGCACGGATTGAAAGCGTCGACTTTGAGTTGCCCCCCGCGCCCGCGCCCGCACCCATACCGCCAGAAGTGCAGCACATGCAGGTGGAGAGTTTATTTGTCCTGCTGGAAGATGTGCGCAAAGAGCGGCGCAGCCTGAAAGACAAGCTCACCCAAATGAACCAGATTCGCTCCAAAGCACGCCAGCTCGAGAGCGCCAACCAGCGCCTGACGCGCTGGGTCTATGCCCTGGGCAGTCTGTGCGCCACGCTGTTGGTTACGCTGGCTTGGCTGTGGTTCAAACGCTAGGCAGCCGCGCACCATGCAGACCTCTACCCTACGCTTACCGTGGCTGGAGCCTGGCGATGCGTTTCCTCCTGTAGAAAACGCTTGGGAGCAAGCCAGCGAGGCGGCGGGCCTGCTGGCAGCCGGCGGTGCGCTAGACGTTGCCACCCTGCGCCGCGCCTACAGTCTGGGCATCTTTCCCTGGTACAGCACGGGCCAACCGGTGCTGTGGTGGAGCCCCAACCCTCGCATGGTGCTGCAAGTCGAGCAGTTCAAGCTGCACCGCAGTCTGCGCAAAACCCTCAGCCGCTTTAGCTACACCCCCGGCTGCGAGCTGCGCATCGACCATGACTTTGCCGCCGTCATCCACACCTGCGCGCAGACCCGGCGCAGCGGGCAGGCGGGCACCTGGATCGTGCCAGACATGCAGCAAGCCTACAGCGCTTTGCACGCCGCAGGCAACGCCCACAGCGTGGAAACCTGGGTCGACGGCAAACTGGTGGGCGGCCTGTATTGCACCAATGTGGGTGGCGCGGTGTTTGGCGAATCCATGTTCAGCCAACAAAGCGATGCCAGCAAAATTGCCCTGTGCGCCCTGGTCGCGCTGTGCAGGGCGCAGGGCGTGACGCAGATCGACTGTCAGCAAAACACGGCCCACCTGGCCAGCCTGGGCGCTGCCGAGATGCCACGTGCGCAGTTTTGCGCCCAGGTAGCCGCCGCCGCACTGCAAACGCCGCCCATGTGGCGCTTTGAACCTCTATACTGGAGTCAGTTACTGCAAGCCCAAGACCCGCATGACCCTGCTTAAAGACCTGCCCCTTCAAACGCTGCAGTTTTACGCCACGGCGGCCTACCCCTGTAGCTATCTGTCAGGACGCACCGCGCGCAGCCAGGTGGCCACGCCTAGCCATTTGATCCATAACGAGCAATACTCCGAGCTGGTGACCCAGGGTTACCGGCGCAGCGGCATGTTTACCTACCGCCCGTTTTGTGATGGCTGCCAGGCCTGCGTGCCGCTGCGGGTCGATGTAGCGCGCTTTACCCCCAAGCGCAGCCAGCGCCGCGCGCATGCGGTCCATCACACGCTGCAAGTGCGGGTACTCAAACTGGGCTTTGTGCCCGAGCATTACCAGCTATACCTGCGCTACCAGAACGGTCGCCACGCGGGCGGCGGCATGGACCACGACAGCATCGACCAGTACACCCAGTTTTTGCTGCAAAGCCGGGTTAACTCGCGCATGGTGGAGTTTCGCGCCCCCCCTGCTGCGGATGCGCCCGAGGGCACACTGGGGGCACTGAAAATGGTGTCGATTCTGGATGTTCTGAGCGCAGGTCTCTCTGCCGTCTACACCTTCTATGAGCCCCAGGCGCGCTGCCATTACGGCACCTACAACGTCCTGTGGCAAATCGAGCAAGCCCGCCAGTTGCAGCTACCCCATGTCTATCTGGGCTATTGGATCAAGGAAAGCACCAAGATGGCCTACAAGGCGCAATTTAAGCCTTGCGAGGTACTACTCCAGGGGCAGTGGCAAACCGCACCGAATTTGACCGTGTCAGCCCCGTGAATATTTCACAAGATAAAATACCGTAGCACCCTACGGATATTTGCCATGAAAAAACCCCTGCCCCAGCACAGTTCGCCCGCGATCCAGGTGATGGAGCGCATGTTCAGCCTGATGGATGTGCTGGCATCGCGCGAAGAAGCCATGAGCCTGAAGGACATCAGTGCCAAAACCGGCCTGCACCCCAGCACCGCCCACCGCATTTTGAACGACCTGACCCTGGGCCGCTATGTAGACCGCCCCGAGGCAGGCAGCTACCGCCTGGGCATGCGCCTGCTGGAGCTGGGCAATTTGGTAAAAGGCCGCCTGGATGTGCGCGATGCCGCCCTGGCCCCCATGCGCGAGCTGCACAAGCTGACCCAGCAACCCGTCAACCTGTCGATGCGCCAGGGTGATGAAATTGTGTATGTAGAGCGTGCTTACAGCGAGCGCAGCGGCATGCAGGTGGTGCGTGCCATCGGTGGCCGTGCACCGCTGCACCTCACATCAACCGGTAAATTATTTCTAGCTGCAGACGATGCCGCCCGCCTGCGCGCCTACGCCAGCCGCACAGGTCTGGCAGGGCATACCAAAAACAGCATCACCCAGTTGCCCATCTTGGAGCGCGAGCTGTCCAAAGCGCGTCAATACGGCGTAGCCCGAGATAACGAAGAGCTCGAGTTAGGTGTGCGCTGCATGGCAGTGGGCATCTATGACGACAGCACCAAACTGATCGCGGGCCTGTCCATCTCGGCTCCGGCAGACCGGCTGGACGAGCAGTGGCTGCCCAAGCTGGAAGCCACTGCGCAGGCTATATCTGCCGCACTGGGATACCGAAAAACTTAAGCCAAGCTGCCTGCCACCAAGGTGAGCACCCGGTCAGCCCGGTCAGCCAGAATGCGGTTTTGCTCGGCCACCAGCATGGGCATGCCTTGGGCTTTGAGTGCCAGCAGGGCACCCGCCAGGTGCTCTACCAGCACGGGGGAGATGCCTTCGCAGGGCTCGTCTAGCAGCAGCAGGCTGGGCGCGGTCATCAGCGTGCGGGCAATGGCAAGCATTTGCTGCTCGCCGCCGCTCATATGGGCTGCTGGGCGCGAGAGCATGGTCTTGAGCGCGGGAAACAGGTCTAGCGCCCTGCCCTCGCGCTGGGCCTGCTCTGCGGGGCTGGCCTGGCAGGCAATGTGCAGGTTTTCGCGTACCGTGAGGGCGGCAAACAGGCGGCGGTCTTCGGGCACATAGCCCAGGCCCAGGCGGGCGCGCTGGTGGCTGGGCAGGCTGGTGTTGCCGTCTTCCAGCACGGTTGTTTTGCTGTTTTTATGATAGCTGCTTACGCTCTTGCTGATTGGGCCAGAACCAATAATGGCTTGCAAAAGAGTCGATTTACCAGCCCCGTTAAGGCCTTGCAGCACCACCAGCTCGCCACTGTGGACGTGCAATGACACATCAAACAGCGCCTGCGCCGGGCCCCACCAGGCGGACAGGTTTTGTACGCTCAGCATAGGCTTATCCATGCACAGCACTCCCCAGGTAGCGCTGGCGCACGTTAGGGTCTTGGGCGATCTGCTCGGGCGTGCCGCTGGCCGCCAGCTTGCCATCAATCAGCACCAGCACGCGGTCGGCCACGCCAAACACGGCATCCATATTGTGTTCGGCGTACAGCACGGCCACAGGTTGGTTGGCTCGGCGCGTCAGGCCTTTGACCAGAGCCATCAGGTCGTGCCGCTCGGCTTGGACCAGGCCAGCGGCAGGCTCGTCCAGCAGCAGCAAGACCGGGCTGGCGGCCAGGGCAATGCCCAACTCCAGGCGCTTCTTTAAGCCATAGGGCAGCAGCAGCGCCTGGGTATGCGCTACTTCGGTAAGGCCTAGCTGGGCCAGCAAGGCTTGGCTGCTTGCCCGTGCCTGGTTTTTAAGGGGTAAAAAGCTCTCTAGCACATTAGAAACGGGCGTAGCCAGCTGCATATTTTGTAGCACTGTGAGGGCCTCAAACACCTGCGCTACCTGAAAGCTGCGGCCAATGCCCAACTGGCTGAGCGCCGCAACGCTGTAACCTGTGATGTCTTGCAGGGCTGCGCTGCCTTGCGAGCCTGCGCTGCCCCACGCTACCCGCCCTGCGTCGGGTACTTGCTGCCCGGCCAGGCAGGCAAAGCAGGTGGACTTGCCTGCACCGTTGGGGCCGATCAGGGCCACGCATTCGCCAGCGCCGATGTCAAAGCCCACACCGTCCAGCGCCTTCACACCGCCAAAATGTTTTTTAAGATCGCGCACTTGCAGCAGGCTCATGGCTTCACTGCCTTTTCAGGCTCTAGCCCTTTATTTGATAGCGTAAGCAGCTCCTCTTTTGGTAGCGTATTGGTGCGCCGCCGTTGCTGCCATTGGTGCAGTACGCCGCCCAACCCGGCGGGGGCCAGCACCATCAGCAGCATCACCAGCAGGCCCAGTGCGCCGCGCCAGTAGGTAAAGCTGCGCCCCAGCTCGGCCTGCACCGCCGTGAGCAGCGCACTGCCCATGAGTGCGCCCCACACCCAGTGCACGCCGCCGATCAGCACCACCAACAGTGCATCCACCGACATGCCTACGCTGGCGGCCGACGGAAACACCGCACCCTTGTGCGCCGCAAACAGACCACCCGCCAAGCCCGCCAGCACCGCGCTCTCTACAAACACCCGGTAGCGCAGCCAGCCCACCCGCAGGCCGCTGGCGGCTGCGCGCTGGGGTGCATCGCGCGCGGCTTGCAGCGCCGCGCCAAAGCGGGTTTGGCTGGTATAGCCCAAGGCCGCTACCGACAACGCTGCCAGTAAGACCAGCAAGGCGTAAAACAGGCTGCGCGTATCCTCGGTCACCAGGCTCAGGCCAATCACGCCGTTATCGCCCCCCGCCAACTCCACCCACTGGGTAGCCGTGGCCCACACCACCTGCGCCAGTGCCAGGCTGAGCATGGCCAAATACACGCCCGCGCTGCGCACCACCAGCGCACCAAAGCCTGCGGCCACCACGCCCGCCGCCGCGCAGCCCACCGCCAGTGCGCCGGGCAAACTAAAGCCCCAGGCCATATGCGACAGTGCCGCCCCATACGCGCCCAGTGCAAAAAACGCCGCATGCCCAAAGCTGACCAGCCCGCCCAGGCCCATCATGGTTTGCAGGCTGATGCCAAAAATCGCCAAAATCAGCACATCCGCCGCCAGGCTGCGCCAGTAGTCGCCCGCAAGCCATGCCCCCACTGATGCTGCAAACACTATCAAAATAAGAGCTGCTTGCGCATATCCACTGGGCGCTAGCACAAACTTTTGTGCAATTTCTTTAGCCCCTGCGTCGAGCTTGGAGCCCAGCAGCCCCTGCGGCCGCAGCGCCAGCACCACGGCCATGGTCATAAACACGATCACCAGCGTGGCCTGCGGAAACAGGCTCACGCCAAACGCGTGGATCATGCCAATGAGCAGCGCCGCCAAAAACGCCCCGCCAATGCTGCCCAGCCCACCGGTGACCACCACCACAAAGGTCTCGACCACCACGTTCACATCCATCTGCAGGTTGGCAGGCTCCGATGGCAGGCGCAGCGCCCCGCCCAGCCCCGCCAGCGCCGTGCCCAGCACCACCGCGCCCAGCATGAGGGGCGCGGGGTTGATGCCCAAGGCCGCCAGCATGGTGCGGTCCGCCGTGGCCGCGCGCAGGCGCTGGCCCCAGGTGGTCTTGGTCAGCAGCAGGTGCAGGCCCAGCCACACCAGCGGGCCCAGCACGATGGTGACGATATGCCAGGTAGGGAAAAACTCGCCTAAAAACTCGATCGAGCCCTTGAGCCCCGGAAAGCGCGGCGCAAACACCTCGTCCGGCCCAAAGCCCCACAGCATCGCGTCGTGCATCAACAGCGTCAGGCCAAAGGTCGCCACCAGTTGGTACAGCTCGGGTGCGCCCACCATCCTGCGTAGCAAGACAAATTCAACCACAGCGCCCACAAGACCAGCGCAAGCAGCTCCTATAAGCATAGCGCCTGCGTAGCCCCAAGCACTCTCGCCCCAGCTAGGCAACCACAGCGTGACGATGTGCGCCGACAGCATCGCGCCCAGCATGTAAAAGCTGCCATGCGCAAAATTGACAATCCGCGTCACGCCAAATATCAGCGTCAACCCCGCCGCCATGAGAAACAGCGTGGTGGCGTGCGACAGGCCGTTGAAGAGTTGGATGGCAAAGAAGCTCATGCAAACCTAGTGCACGTCTACGCCAAAAGCCACGCCCAAGCGCTGTGCAGCCGCCGCCAGTCGCTTGTCACGACTCCACAGCTTAAAGCCCGCATGCAGCTTGACAGCTGCCAGCAAATGGTTGTCCACATAGCCAATGCCACAGCCAAAGAGTTGGTTTTTATCGATAAATCCCATGACTTCGTTGTGCTCTGCGCTGTCAATACGAGGCAAGTCACCCAACACATCCAACCTGTCTGCCCGCTGCTGCAAGCTACCACAAGCTATTTCACCCAACACCATGTCGTGCATCAGCACACGGTCTTGGCGCAGTAGTTGGGCCAGTTGTTCATCGCCAAAACGGATGTAGTCAACCCAGATGGATGTATCGACCAAAACCATACTGCTAAAACCCCGTAGCGTGCATTACTTCAGGCAGCTTCAGCCAAATCTGGATCCGGCTCAGGACGTCTGCGCGGTGGCACTTCAAAGTCGGGCTGACTGCCCCCCAACAACGCCAAGCGCCTTGCAGCTTCACGGGCGATGATGGCTTTCAGGCTTTCACGAATCAGTGGCGTGCGGTCAGTAATGCCAGTCAGCCGCACAGCAGTGGCTAACAAATCGTCGTCAAGGGTAATGGTGGTGCGCATGATGGACTCCTGATGCTATGAATTGGCATATTTTAAGACATCTTTTGATGCTGCGTTTGATGCTATCAGCGAATCCATCACCAAGAGATCAATTGCCCCAGAACAGCAACGCATCCCGCCCCTCGGTGTTCAGGCTGACCTTGGCCCCCACCGGCAAACAGACTTTGGTGGGGACATGGCCAAAGGGTAGGCCGATGAGGATGGGGGTTTTGGTTTGCGCGCGCAGCCACTGCACGACGCTTGGCATGCCAAAGCCGCTGTCGTAGCCAGGCACTAATTTGAAATTCGTAAACTGGCCCAGCACGATGGCACGCTGGCGCTGCAAAATGCCGGCGTGCAGCCAACTGGTCAGCATGCGCTCCACGCGGTAGGGGTGTTCGCCCACGTCTTCAAAAAACAAAATGCCTTTGTCAATCTGGGGCAAATAGGGCGTACCCAAGAGCGCCGTCAGCACATTCAGATTGCCGCCCCACAGCGTCGCGCTTTGTATACTTAATGGCTTGCCAGCCCTTTGGTTATTTGCGTAAGCAGCTACTGAATGTTTAGTGTCTGTTAGCCCCTTGGGCACCGGCTCTTTGGGCATGCGCCAGCCCGTACCCTCGCCAATGCCCTGCAACAGATCATCAAAGCAGGCCTCCATAATGTCGTCGGGCTCAGCTACAGCTGCCAGCTCGGCGCTGCCATGGTTAGCACAGCCAAAGTCTTCCCCCAGCGCCGGGCCGGCCCAACTGATGGCCCCGGTTTTGACCAGCAGCGCGCTTTGCAGCGCCGTGAAGTCGCTGATGCCCACCCACTGCGTGCCGCGCTCAATCGACTTGGCAATAGCTTTGTAGTGGATGGCAGGCAGGATGCGGGTGAGGCCATAGCCGCCGCGCGTGATGAGCGCTATGTCGGCCCCGCTGGCGGCGGCGCGGCCTATGGAGCCTATGCGGACAGCGTCGTCCCCGGCAAAGCGCATGTGCTTGGCCAGCGCGGCTTCGTCAATGTCAACATCATGGCCCAAGGCTTTGAGCCGTTTCACGCCGCGTTTAAACGCAGCTTTGTCGCGCACGGCGCTGCTGGGGGAATAGATGTAGATGCTGGCCATAGGCTGCAAGTGTAGCCATAACCTGGACCAGCTAACACCGCAGCCGGTGCATGCATGTTCACATGCAATGGAGCAGGACCCTTATTTTTTAACCACTGGCAGCACGGTGGGCACCACGGTGGGCAGCAACCGTCGCTCCAGGCTGATCTGGCTGCCATTGAGCCTGATTTTCAACTCCACTGATTTACCGATGTCTATGGTGTGTACTTCGCGCCAGCGTGAGCGCTCCAGGTCGCGAAAGGCAGCCATCACTGCGATGGCGCGCACATCAGGACCAAATTTCAGGGGTAACGATTGTTCGTCGCCCGGACGCAGCAAAAACTCCTCCCGTTGCACCAGCTCCGAGCCCAAGGTTGCGGTGTCCTTTTCGTACAACGAAAAGAAGTCAGCCGACTCAAAGCCCGCTGCCGATTTGAGCGCATACACCCGCACCGTTACGGGCGAGGCGCGTTGCCGCGCATCAGGATTGGCGTTGGCTCCGGCAATCACCGACAAGGCAATCTCTGAAACGATGGGCGGTGGCGGCGGTGGAGGGGGTGGAGGGGGTGGAGGGGGGCTGGCACATGCGATCAGTCCAGCCACTGCCAGCACAGTGGATACGCGCAGGCCTTTACGCCAGAGCGCATGCATGCGATACGCCCGGCACATTGAAATCGATGAAATGATAGAAGTCCGGGCCATATGAGTTCCTTCCACAGTAAGTCGTCGATTGCACAAATTCACATAGTTTTAAGACTAGCACAGGAAAGCACAACTGGCAACGAAAATAGCTACTTGAAATTTGGTGCCTGCCATTCGTTTTCAATAGACCCGAAACATAAGAAGGGTCGTCGGTCATTTGAAAGAGGCTCCAGAGACATCATGCTCAGCACCGAATCGGTTGAATCGCTACTTCATCCCATCAGCGAGGCGCTGCCCAGCGGGGATGACCTTGAGTACGATCCGGCATTTATGGCGCTGCAGGCACAGGCACAGCCCAAAGCCGAGCAGCAGTTTGGCGACACCATTATTCCCGCAGTAGAGCCCGAATGGCGGGTTTTGATCAATAATGCCACCGAACTACTTCAGCGCTCCAAAGACGTGCGGGTGGCCGTGCTGGCTTTGCGCGCCGCGACGCGTACCCAGGGCATTGCAGGCTTTGCTCTAGGTTTGGGTTTACTGCTGGAGCTGCTGGAGCGCTTTTGGGACACCATCCACCCCCAGCTGGACGCAGACGACGGCAACGACCCCACCATGCGCCTGAACGCCTTGGCCCCGCTGGCCGATGCCAGCATGGTGCTGCGCGACCTGTATGACTGCACCATCGGCACATCCCGCACTGTAGGCAGCATTCGCGTGCGAGACATTGCCATTGCCCACAACAAGCTAGGACCCACAGGCAGTGACCCTGGCTACACCGTGGCGCAGGTAGAAGGCGCACTGCAAGACATTCATGGCGCGCAACCCGATGTGCTGCACAGCGCCATGGGCGTTGCTGCCCTGGTGCAAAAACTGGAGGCCATGCTCGCTGAAAAAACGGATAAAACCACTGATATCGACCTCAAGCCTCTGCGCAGTGCGACCCATCTGCTGCGCCAGGTATGCCAGGCGGCTACGGGTGCCGCTGACGAAACCGGCGATGCCGCCAGTGCGCAAGCCACCGGCGCAGCGGTAGGCGCGGCACCCTCTGGGGGTGCGATACGCGGTGACATCCATAGCCGGCAAGACGCTTTGCTGATGCTCGATAAAGTCATCAGTTTTCTGGAAAAAGCCGAGCCTGGCAACCCGGCCCCGCTGCTCATTCAGCGTGCAAAAAGGCTGGTCGGCGTGAGCTTTATAGACATCATGAATGACTTGGCCCCGGATGCCTTGACCAGTATTCAAAACATTACTGGCAAACCGACCTAGACCCCACCCCCACCCCCACCCCCACCCCCAACCCTCAACCCGTCCACCCAGTTTTCACATCACCCACATCACTTCAGGAGAAACCACCATGGCCACCAGCAGTCAAAAATTTGTCGCCCGTAACCGCGCTCCCCGCGTTCAAATTGAATACGATGTCGAGCTCTACGGTGCGCAAAAAAAGGTGCAACTGCCCTTCATCATGGGTGTGCTGGCCGACCTTTCTGGCAAGCCGTCGGATCCACTGGCCCCCGTGGGAGAGCGCAAGTTTTTGGAATTTGACACCGACAACTTTGACACCCGCATGAAAGCCATGAAACCCCGCGCCGCCTTTTCGGTGCCCAACGCTCTGACCGGCGAGGGCGAGATGAAAGTAGACATTACCTTTGAAAACATGGAAGATTTTTCGCCCGCCAATGTGGCCCGCAAGGTCGATGCGCTGAACAAGCTCCTAGAAGCCCGCACCCAGCTGTCTAACCTGGTCACCTACATGGACGGCAAGGGCGGCGCAGAAGAGCTGCTGGCTAAAGTGATGGAAGACCCGGCCCTGCTGCAAAGCCTGGCTGCCAGCAAAAAAGCCGAAGATGCCGCGCCCCCAGCCGCCTGATGCCTACCTACTCTTAAGCAATAACTAACCGGAGAATTACCATGGCTGAAAAACTTGCCCAAGACAGTGCGATCCAAGGCGTCACCTATGAAGGGGGCGACTTCGCAACGCTGCTGCAAAAAGAGTTCAAACCGCGCAGCACCGAAGCCAAAAGCGCCGTCGAAGCCGCCGTGCAAACCCTGGCCCAGCAAGCGCTCAGCCAAACCAAGCTGATCGGCAAAGATGTCACGCAGTCCATCAACGCCATGATTGCTGCGATTGACGAAAAACTCTCGGCCCAGATCAACCAGATTCTGCACAACGCCGAGTTTCAAAAACTCGAAGGTGCCTGGCGCGGCCTGCACTATATGGTGAATAACACCGAATCGGACGAGCATTTGAAGATTCGCGTGATGGACATCTCCAAGCAAGAGCTGGGCAAAACCCTCAAACGCTTCAAAGGCGCCGCCTGGGACCAAAGCCCATTGTTCAAAAAAGTGTATGAGGAAGAGTACGGCCAGTTTGGCGGCGAGCCCTTTGGCGCTATCGTCGGCGACTACCATTTTGACCAAAGCCCACCCGACGTGGAGTTGCTGGGCGAGATGGCCAAAATCGCCGCCTCGGCCCACGCCCCCTTCATCACTGGCGCAGGCCCCTCGCTGATGCAAATGGAGTCGTGGCAAGAGCTGGCCAACCCACGCGACTTAACCAAGATATTTTCTACCCCTGAGTACGCGGGCTGGCGCAGCCTGCGCGAGTCCGACGACTCCAAGTACCTGGGCATGTGTATGCCCCGCTTCCTCGCCCGCACACCCTATGGTGCCAAGACCAATCCGGTAGAAGCCTTTGACTTTGAAGAAGACACCGCCGGAGCCGACCACAGCAAATACGCGTGGGCCAACGCGGCCTATGCCATGGCCACCAACATCAACCGCTCCTACAAGCAATACGGCTGGGGCTCACGCATTCGCGGCATCGAATCGGGCGGCGCGGTAGAAAATCTGCCGCTACACACCTTCCCCACTGACGACGGTGGGGTAGATCAAAAATGCCCCACCGAAATCGCCATCAGCGACCGCCGCGAGGCCGAACTGTCCAAAGCCGGGCTGCTTTCCCTCATCCACCGGAAGAACTCTGACTTTGCCGCCTTCATCGGTTCCCAGTCACTCAACAAGCCTGCGGAATATGACGACCCTGATGCCACAGCCAATGCCAACCTGGCCGCACGCCTGCCCTACCTGTTTGCCTGCAACCGTTTTGCCCATTACCTGAAGTGCATCGTGCGCGACAAGATCGGTAGCTTCAAGGAAAAAGACGAAATGCAGCGCTGGCTCAACGCCTGGATCATGAACTACGTAGACGGCGACCCGGTCAACTCCTCCGAAACCACCAAGGCGCAAAAACCCCTGGCTGCCGCTGAAGTCGTGGTTGAAGAAATTGAAGGCAACCCAGGCTACTACAGCAGCAAGTTCTTCCTGCGGCCACACTACCAGCTGGAAGGCCTTACGGTATCGCTGCGGCTGGTGTCTAAACTGCCATCAGGCAAAGCTGGTGGTTAATCAACCAGTTGCGATACTTTCTAGCGAAGGGGCTGTAGAGAAGCAGTCCCTTTTTATATGTCACATTTTGTAGCTTCAAACAAATTGCTTTGGAAAAGGTTTCCTCTTCTCGTTCTATGGATACGCGGCAGGATTTATAAGGCGACCAATTCAATCCCCACGCGAGTGATTAATCAACCCCGGCGGTTCAACCGCCTTTAACCTGAATGGAGAACTGACATGAGTATCGACTGCCACTTAAAACTTGACGGCGTAAAAGGTGAATCTACCCACGCCAAACACAAAGACGAGATCGCGCTGCAAAGCTGGAGCTGGGGCGTAGCCAATAGCAGTAACAGCAGCGGCGGTGGCATGGCAGTGGGTAAGGGCAAGCCCCAAGACCTGCACTTTACCAAGAAGTACGACAACGCATCCCCTGTGCTGTCTAAAAACTGCGCTGCAGGCAAGCACTTCAAAGATGCCACCATCTCCATGTCATTGGCGGGCGGCAAGCAAGAAGACTTCCTGGTCATCAAACTGAAAGAAGTCTTCATCAGCAGCCACCAAGTCAGCGCAGGTTCCGGCGGTGAAGTGTCCGACCAGATCTCCATGACCTATGCCGATATCGAATACTTGTACAAGCCACAAAAAGAGGATGGCTCGCTGGGCGGTGAAGTCAAGTTTGGTTGGAATATTCGTACTACCGAGACACGCTGAGTGCTGTAAGATTTTGAAGACCCTTCAGCCGTTGATTTGAAGGGTTTTTTCTTGCCTGTCGTCTTTCAGGTTAAAATTTTTAACGCCCTGTTCCACTGTCTAAAAATGCTGCCCAAAAATAGGGATGCGGCTTCTTACGCATCAGCTGTTCTTGCGCCTCGGCCAGCGCTTTACCCACGGGCAGGCCTTTCTTCATACCGGCATACATCAGCCTAGACAGCTCTGCCGTGGCATCGTCGTCCACCTCCCACAGCGAGCCCACCACGTTTTGTGCGCCAGCGTATAAAAAACCTCGGGTCAGGCCCACCACATCGTCGCCACTGCTGATGCTGCCCAGGCCAGTCTCGCAAGCCGAGAGCATCACTAGGTTAGCATTCAGGCGCAGTCCGTAGATCTCACTGACGCTGAGCATGCCGTCATTTTTATCATCTTTGGACAGTTTCAGGCGCGACTCCAGCGGCGCGTCGGCCGAGAATTCGCCGTGCGATGCGACGTGAATATGCGAGAAGCCATAAGCGCGCTCTTTAAGCAAGGTCTCAGTGGCGGCGCGGCGAATAAACAGCTCGCTGTTTGTGGCAAACATGGTTTGCAGGTCTTGCGCTTCGAGCTGGGCGGCAGGCAAGTCCAGAGCGGCTTGGCCCAGGTCTGGGTTGCCCAGGATGAGCAGGCGATTGACCGGGTCGAGAGTGGAGGCGGTGAAAGCCCGGGCCTCGGGCATCAGGCCCAGCAACATGGCCGATGGCAAATAACGCAGTGCCCTGCCCTGCATTAAAAATTTTTCGCCATCGTGCAATGCCGCAAAGGGCACGTAATGCAGGCTGCCGTGCGGCACGATCAGCAGGTCGCGCCCAGCAATGGCGCTTTGCATGGGCAGCAGCAGGCGTTTATACAGCACCTCGCCCAGCTCTTTGCTCTGGCGGCGACGCTTTTTGATGGACTGCACAAACTCGCCCACATCTTCGACCAGGCCTTGGCCGTCCAGTTGAAAAATACGGATCTCAGGGCCAGCCAGCGTGTAGCCATACAAGGTATTGCCCGAGCTGAAAAAACCCACCAGGGTTTCCTTTGGCCCCAACCCTGCCGCCATACGCTCTACGCTGATACTGCCCGAGGTGATCAGCGAAGCCAGTTGCGGTGCCAGGCTTTGCAGCCGCGCAGCAGCCTGCTGCATTTGCCCAGACAGCTCGGTTCTGCGTGCCACCGTGCTGTCTGGTGCCTGGATCGACAGCTCGGCATCGATACGCTGAAACTCTGCAAACGCCGCCGCAATCTCCGAGGCACGTTGGCCATAGATGCCAAAATCAGACTTGGTGGCCAGCATGTCTACCAGCGCGCGCGACTTGGCTTGCTCAGCTACCTCCAGCACTTGCGCTTTGTTGCCCAGCTTGAGTGCGGTGCGCACGATACCCTGGTACACGGCCTGTTTGTCGTTGGCAAACCCAATCTTGCTGGTCTCAGTGCGGATTGAGCGGCGCTGGCTCTCGACCAGGTCACGCGCTTTGCGAAAATATTCCAACGCTTTTTCTGTCTGCCCATCGCGTTCGGCCACCCGTCCCCGCTCGTACAGCACCTGCCAATAGATCTCGGCATTGACGGTCAGTTCGGGGGTGGCCAGCAGTTTGTCAAACCCGGTACGCGCCGGGTCAATGCGGCCGACCTCCAGCTGGGCTTTGTGCAGCATAAAGGCACGCGGCAGCTCGGTCCATACCCAGTTATTGCGCCCGGTAAAAGCCGCGCCCGACAGCAAGTTGTCCAGCATCATGTCAAAGCGAAACGCAGCGTCGCTGGACTCCAGCGTGACCACCACATCGGCCCAGGCACCGATGGCCATTTGCGCGCGCGCCAAGGCCATGGCTTTGGCGCGTTTGTAGTCGCTGCGTACGCTGTAGCCCTTGAGCAGCTCTACAGTCTGCCGCGCCACTGTGGCATCGCCTTGCAACGCCACAGCCAGCGCCACGGCCGCATAGGCTCCCACCACCATATCGTCGTCGCTACTGCTTTCTTTGCGCAGCCACACCAAGGCATCGTTGGCTTGCTTGCGCGCTTCTGCGTATTGGCCCAGGTCGGTCAAGGCCTCAGCCCGCATCAGGTGGATGGCGGGGGTGGCATCGTCCAGGCCAAAAATGCGTGTACGCCTGTCCCCCTTGGCCACTAGCGCTTGCAGTAGGTCAAGGCAAGGGAGCAAGCGCTCATAGCGTTTGAGCTTGGAGTAGGCAAAGCACAGGGCATGCTGGTCACGCGTGCGCAAGGGGCCTTGCTTGACCAGGGCTTCAACCTGCTTTTCGATCAAGTCGTAGCGCCCAGAGGCGGCATAACCGGTTTGATCCGTTCCATAGTCTGCGTGAGCAGCTACTACAAACGTAGCAATCAATGACGCTGCGCACCACCGTGGCAATGGGTAGGAAGGCATATGGAGCTCAATCGTTCAGAACCAGTAGTTCACACTGAATGACACGCCCTTGCTGTCTTTGGCCCGCTGCAAAGCCAGCGTAGCGCGTAAAAAGCTGCGGGCGGACAGCGCATTCTTATTGGTGCCTAACGACAGCGTCAACTCCTGCGCGCTGTTTTGGTACAGCTCGGTTCCCATCAACCGGATGTCGGACAGGCCGTATTCGATAGAGAGTTTTCTGCCCCCCATACTGACGGGCTGGCTGATCAAAATGCCGTTCATGAAAGCGGTATTGCGGATCTTTGGATCAGAAACAAACGCCGCCCCCGATGGCTTAAAGGTTCGGTAGTAGCCCAGCATATTGCCCATGGTGACATCAAAGCTTTCGCGCTCCCAGGTGTAGGTGCTGGCCAATGAGGCATTCATCACGCCCACGACATACGCGGCATCTCTGGAGCCTGCCACACTCACCCCCAGCATGGGTGTCAGCACCCATTCATCCGACATCGGAAACCGATAGCCCCCCGACAAACGCCCCTGGTAGGACTTGCTGCCCGCGCTGTCGAGCACACCGAAACCTGCACGCAGCATGGCCTGCCTTCGAGGGTCAATATCGTTACGCACGGTATAGGACAGCGGTACCGATGCACTGCGCACCGTTGCGTCGCCTACCGAATGGGTGCTGAGCACAACGCCCGCACCAATCATGCTTTGTGCGCCTTGTGCGGCAGCCCCCTGGGAGGTGGCAATGCGCGTAGCCGTCTCGCCAAAACTGGCACTGAAGTCACTCATGATGGCGCGTGGCATCACTCCGCCCGTGCCGGTAATGGGGCTGAGTGGAGAAATGGCGGCCTGTCTTCTTTGCAAATCGCCCAGAACCAAGGGGTTATCCCGCAAATAGTTGCGCAGCAAGATCGCGCTGTCGCGGCGGGTGGCCCCCGTAAACGACTGGTTCAAACCAATATCTGGAATTGAAAAATTGAGCGTCCTGCTGCCCTGGTCAAACCCCAATACCGCGTTCACCCCCAGCAAGCGGGCATTGGTGTTGACCGCAGAGGTTTCTGTGTAATTGGGAAACAGGCTTCCTGAATCACGGATCGCGGTTTGGTAGAAATTCTCAAAGGTATCGCTACAGATCTGCTGCGTGACCCCGCCCGAATTGACCGTAGCCTCAAACAGGTTGGTACATGCCGCCTGCGCCTGCAAAGGCACGCTGCTGGCCCATCCACACAGCGCGTAGAGGGTGGCTTTTTGGGCGAATCGATAGGTGGAACGTTTTTGCAGTGTTTTCATTGTCGCTCTCCATTAAAAATTAGGATGCCTCGCTGAATTGCGTCACTTCATCTTCAGCGTACGCCCACAGCGTCAGTGCGGTGTAGTTGTCATGGTTGGGCTTGGCGTGCGCACGCACGCTCTCATCCACATGCTGCAGCCAGGCGCGTGGACTGGGCGAACTGGCCAGCATTTGCACAAACCGGCTGTCACCCAATGGCTCCCACACGCCATCGCTGCACAGCAGCAACACGTCACCGGCTAAAAACTGCATCGGCTCAGATGTAGTGATTTCCAGCTCGGCCCCGATGGCACCCAAGGCAGACAACAACAGATTGCGCTGCGGGTGTGCACGCGCCCCCTCGTCATCAAGCATGCCAGTGGCTACCATCTGCTGCACCAGGCTATGGTCGGTGGTGCGGGCTTGCTGCTTGCCTTGACGAAACAGATAGGCCCGGCTGTCGCCACAATGCGCCCAGACCAGCTCTTCTTTATGCAAATCAATCGCTGCCAGTACCACCGTGGTGCACATGGATGCCAGTGCGCCCCCCTCGCTTTGGCGGCCCACCACCGCAGCATTGGCGCTGACCAACAGGGCTCGCAAAGCTTCACGCGTAACATTGGGCTGGCTTGCAAATGCACTCAAGATGGTGCTGCGTGCGATGCCTGCCGCGACATCGCCACCGCCATGCCCCCCGGCACCATCGGCCACCAGGCAGGCGATGTAGCGCCCATCGCTCCAATGGCCATGCACATCTTCGTTATAGTGGCGCCCCCCTTGTTTGGACAGCGCGACAATTTCAATTTCCACAGCGCTCTTTCAGTTTAGGTGTCTGACTTGAACCGTGCCATCTGCTGGTCATAGGCTTTGGAGAAGGCTTTGCCAAACAGGGTATGAAAGTCGTCCTCGGCTTCGGTGGCTATTCCTGCGTACAGTTTGCAAAACTGGTCCCACAGCTTAGCCTTGCGGTTAGATGCAAACAAGGCATCAATCGCCGACTTTTCTGTCAGCCGCGCCTCCAGCTTTTCGGGCGTGAACAGGCCCAGCACATGCGACAGCGCGGCCCGCATGCCCACCATCACACCAAACTGGTGTGCCCGCAGGTCGGCATAGGCATTGTTCATCGCGTCTTCCGCCGCCATAAAGCCCTTGACCTTGGGCCCCAGCATATGCGCCAGCGCTACCTCGGCATTGGGTGAAAACTTCAGCGGGTTGTTAGCCGCCATGGCAATCATCGTTACCTCGGAGTGCAGCACTTTTTTAAACTCCTGCCTGGACAGCAACAACTGCAATGTGCCATGGGTGGCCGTGTGCAGCATGGCCCCGATGCGCTCCATCAGCTCAGGGGTTAGCTCGGTAGGCATCTGGTGGTTGCTTTTTACGCCCCGTAAAAATGCGGCTAACAGCTCAGCGTCACTGGCCGTGCCGGTGGGCACCGCTGCATGCGGTGCGGCCCGCGCTATGGGTGCAGGTGCTGTGGGTGGAGGTGGAGCTGGGGCGATGGATGGAGCGGGTGGTGGCGCTGGCAAGGGTGCCAAAGGGGCTGGCTTGGTGTCTGCCGCAGTTGGCAATGTATACGCCTGCTGCAATAAGGGCACATGGTCGCTGCGGCTGGCCACCGTAGGCTTGGGCGCGTCGCCTAGTAAGGCGTGCATGGGATCAGCTGCTGAGGGCTGAAACAACGGATTCGCCAGAGGCGACAAAGCCAACGGATCGGCACCGCCCGAGGGAGCGCCCAGGCCAAACAAGTCGTCAAGGCTGGACGATGTGGCGTTTGGCAGACCTGCAAACGCGTCGCTGCGGGATGCTGGTGCAGCGGCCTGGTTGTTGCCCAAACCCATTAAGTCATCAAACGGATCGGGCTTTCCAGGCTTGGCAGCAGGCGAATCCAAACCCATCGGATCGGGAAACAATGCCGCAGGCGCAGCAGATGCACGAACAGCAGAAGCCGATACAGCCGCTTGCACCGGTGTTAAGCCTTCCAGTAAATCGGCAAAGGGGTCATCCGCAGAGGCAACTATCTTGGGCTGCGACGCACCACCCATCGTGAAATCGTCCAGCAAGCCCGCAGGAGTCGCACCGTGAGCGCCCTGGGCTTGGCTGACCAAGAGCTCAAAACCGCCTATCCGCAGCTTGTCCCCATCGGTCAAAGGAGCCTCAACACCCGCGCCCAACGCGCGGCCATTATGTGACAAAGGGTTGCTACCCCGGTCTACGATGAAGAATGCGCCATTGCGGCACAGCACCTGCGCATGCACACGAGAAACTGTGCGGTCTGGGTCATCCAGCACCAGCTGGTTGGTGGCTGAGCGCCCAATGCTGCCTCCACTGGCATCAAAATCCGCAGAGGGCCCGGCTCCACCAGAACCCCCACGCATGCTGACGACCGCAATTTTCATCTAAGCACCACTCCATTACATGTTGTTTGCCAAAACACTCTTTATGTAAGACGATTTAAGGCGTGCAACATTCAAACGGTGGCTAGCCTGCGCGGGGCACCCCCCACCATAGCCAGGCGGCTACGGCTGAAAAGATGGTGCCAATCAACAGCCAAGTTTTAGCCTGCGGAACCATGCGCCCAGCACTTAGCCAGCGGGTCGTGCCCAATACCAAAAATACGGGGCCCAACACGGCAAAGATTAGCTTGGCATCCATAGGTGGCCTATCTGAGCTGCGGCTAAGCCACCATCTGCGCCAGCAGCCGCTGCTGCCGCCAGGCAGGCGCAGCGCAGTTAAACAGCGGCGTACCCGGCTTTAGCAGGCACAGGTAAATGGCAGCCGCCATGCGCTGCCTTTGATAACCGTTTTTCAGCACATCCAGGCAATGCGCAGTAGACGGCGGCTCGCCCATAAAGTAGCGCGTACCCGGCGCAAAGCGCTGGCCATGGGCCTGCCACCAGCTGCTTACCTTCCCCACATCAGGCCAAGGCAAACCATCGTCCTCGTCCATAGCCACATTGTCATCGTTCGGGTCATCATTAGGCCCAAAGTCCACGCCCTCAGGCGGCTTGCGTTCTAGGTCAAGGTAAGCCAAGTCGAGACCGGTGATATAGCTGAACGATTCGCCTGCTAGGCGGCTGCGCTTTAAGTCTTGCATCTGCTGGATAAGCCACGGCACGTAGTGCGGGTCACCGGCTGTGCCGATGCCTTGGATTAGCAAACGGATGGATGTAGGGTCTTGCGCCAGCGCTGCGAGGGTGGCATCGGCGGCGGTGGGTTCTTGCAACTTCAGCAACAGGTCTAGCGCACGTCTGCGTGATAGTCCTGGCTCTGATGCGACTCTCTGCAAAGCGAAGATCGACCTACTGCGGTTACCCAGCAAGGCGGCAGCGCATGCCGCTTCGAAGGCGCAACGCGCGTCTTCGTCAGCGACTGCGTTCATACAAGCGATTACCTTGTCGATCTGGCCAAGTTGAGCAATCAGGCGTAGGGCGCGCACGCGCACTGCGGCATCATGGTCATTTAGAGCCACGTCCACAACGGGGCCAGGGTCGACCCCATGCATCGCGCAGGCTGCTAGTCCAACCTGCCGCCGCAGCGGGCTTAGAGATTCGAGAAATGCCTTGGTAATGCCGCGCAGGCTGGCTTTAGCCACCCACCCGAAGGCCGATAACACGCCGGGCAAGCTCGCTGGCGCAGCTTCGGCAATAGCTAGCAGCTTGTCAAGGCCAAGCACATCGCGACCTTCGATGGCCCGCACTGTTGCAGTAAAAGCTTCGCCTCGACCCGGACGTTCAAGAGCACTCTCAGCCAGCATGAATCCATATTCCCCAGCAACTTCAAGACCGTCAAGGTGCGCCACTAGCCGATCATCAACCTTACGCAACTGGTGTAGCTTAAAGTGCGGCGCGGAGATCTGGGAGGTGCGAGAGTTCCTCAACATGGCCGCTTCTTCGACATGCTGTTGAACTACAGCTGGTAGGGGAGATCGGATAGCTATAGTCATACTTTGGTTTCTATGAACTGGCCAAAGTTGGATGCAATCGAATTCGGACCGTACTGACAACGGCATCTTGATCGCCCCTAGGAACGGCTGCAAAAACGCGTTGCGGCTCTGGGAGGATTGAGTAAGTGAAGTGAAACACTGCTAATTACTCCATTTGGGCCAATATTCAGTAAACTCATTTGAGCTAGCAATGGCAACTCGCCCGCCTTTGTGAACTGTCGTACCTCCCCAAAGTTTCGCAATTAGAGGCAAATATGTCATAGGGCGTTAGCCTCGAAACCATCAATCCATCTCGACTCGCAGAAGCCTCTGCCTAGATCGACTAAAGTCAGCAAGGCGAAGTAGTAAGTCGGGTAAAACGGAGTCGGGATCGCCTGTAGCGCCATAAATTTGAAACTCAACGGTTTGATCGCCTACTTGTACTGATTCGCCCTCCGGCTCTTCCAAGCCTATTTTTTCTGCAGCCATACGATTGATTTGCAGCCATTCTTCAAGTACCTGAGACAACTCAACATGGACGACATCTTGCACTGTTGCATCAAAGAAAAGACGGATCACAATAAAAGACGAAAACGGCTCTGCCAGGCAGTCTTCAACAACAAATGGTACTGCCATATGAGTGAGCGGCGACTGGTAATCGTCATCGCGTGAGGCTGGGGAATCGTTGGCACTCATCATTGCCATCCTACCGTTCGAACCGAGCAAGCCATTCACCGGTTTGCTCACGGGTACCAAAGATCGGGCCGTGATTCTTCAATCGAAAAGCGTTCAACATTTGACCAACTATGTGCAGTGCTGATATGTCCGCTTTGCGATTCACGTCGCCTATCAGTGGTGTCAAGCCAGCCTGAATCACAACACCACTTCCTGCCTCATGAGCGATGCAAGGTGAATGCAGCATCTTGCCTATGGATTTCCCCCCCCCCAGCTGTTCAGTAATAGACCCGCCTATGAATGTCAACCACTGCACAGTTTTTATCCTCGGCGTTTCACTGCGTCTCATTGCTGAAACTGTAGTATTCAGTTTTGGTAGATCTATACCTAAAAAGCGACCTGAAATGGCCTTCATTCTAAGCTGCGCATTAGTTGCTCCATCGCCTCGCGGGTCCCATGCCAGCGAAAAACCGCAGTGCCCGCTGTCAAAATCTGCACACTTTGCTATCTCTTTCATTATTCCAACCAGACTCTCTGGTTTTTCAGCATAATCGATTGGCAAAGAGAGGCTTAACGCACCCGCGTAGGGCTCGTCCTCCTCGTCAGCAATGAACTGTATGCCGACTTCAGAGAGCTCATCTGGGGATGAGCCACCCTTCAGGTGCATCAAGTAGATGTCCTCCCGCCGCTTTGCTTTCTCTAGCCAGTAAGGAACCATTTCAAGTGTGTCGGTATTCAGCTTCTTCGCTCCAGACATCGTGCCGCTTTCGTAGAAAATGATTCCGTCTCGCACAACAGTCAGCGCTTGCCGATACGCATCCGTGAGCCGGGAGGCTTGATCAAACATGGAGCCGCGCCAGTAAAACGTGACTTCAATACATAAGCGTGCAAACGAGATATCTTCCGAAAAAAACGTCAGTTCAGAGGCAATTGAAGGCATCTTTTTTCCTTTAAGCGCAGGCGCAATTGCTCGCACTGATTACTACGAGCGGATTATCTTGGGCAATGTTCTCTTGGCGTATTTGCTGGTCACCACGCAATCGGTCACCCGGAAACTTGAAATCAAAACACCGAATTACACCGGATGCATCCTTCATATTTACATCTGGAATAGTCTTGGTTCGTTTCGGTGGCTTCGGAAATCTTTCCGATGCCTTTACATTCTTACCCGCTAAGCAACTCGCCGCAGACCTGCCTGGTGATGGCGGCGGAGGTGCGTTGATTTCAACTTCCAAGTCTTTTGACCAATTGTGCCGCCGGGAGAAAGACTTTTTCTTGCGATAGCCACCCTTTGGTCCCTTTTTAAAGCCCTTTTTTAACCGATCACAGAATCCATCGCAAAGACAGTCAGCTACTTCCTTCTCCTCGGAGGACAAACCTGCCGCGACTGCTACTGGTCCTTGCAGCGTGCCCCCTAAATCAACTGTATTCTCATGGTTTTGAAACTTCTTGTCCGTCAGTCTACAAGCATTTTCTCCATCTATCTTCACATCAAAGGAATAGAGAATCCAAGTCGATTCCTTCATAAAGGTGCTTGACTTCACACCTCCCGCGACACCGGCGTTGTCGCCGTTTGACAGCGAAAATTCTGATCCTTTGATCGCAATCATCATGCCACCGTCGGCTTTGACAGTCGTTGTGCCTTTAGCGAGAGTCGCCGATTGCGAGATGTTCGGATATGGAATCGGGATTGGCCCACCCGGGGACGGTGTCTTGCATACGTCGGGAATGGTTGCCATTGAAATACCATTGCTTCCCTTATGCACCAAGGAATTGGAAGCACCATTAACTTTGACTGTAACGGGCATCTTTAAGCGCTCCCACTTGTAGCAAGCAGCGTTGCTGCACGCTCACCTAATTCCGCACTAGCCCAAGTGAAGGCTAAATTTCCTTTCGCATAGCCCTTAGAACCGGCAACTGTAGCCAATATTAAATGCAATGGCCCACCAGCAGCAGCCACATCACCCCAGCAGTCGGCTGGGGCATCAAAGTCGGATGCAGATTCAAAATATTCCTTGGTGCGAAGTGCAGTAAAACCGAATTCGTCACCACGATAGGGTTCGCCGTTCATGTCGCAATAGATGTCCGTGATCTTCATACCAGCAGGCAATGCAGTGAGTGCGGCTCGAAACGCCTGAGTCAATCCCTCACCGATGCAAACGGTTTCTGTCTTGATTCGTTTCGCCTCGGTAGCCGCACCCGTGCCTAGTATTAACGCTAGGGGCTGTAGTTGCGCCGCAGCCGCAGTCGACTCGCGCATCAATAAAAGCGCTGACCCAGCCTCGCCCGGTATGAAGCCCCATGCATTGTTCAACGGCCCCGCACTGTGCAGTTGGTCGCATTCCTCCAACCACTCCAAGGTTAATGGATCGATGTAGCTATCGACACCCGCTACCACGCATGCATCCAGTGCACCCGACCCCAGTTTGGTAGTGGCGGCCTGCACTGCAATCAACCCCGCAGCATGGCCCGCTGCGAACGCTGCGGCCGTGCCGAAGCGCTGGGGAAAGCGTTTGTTAGTACGACTCATCATCTGCTGTTGAATGTCGTCGGGTAAACCGGGCCGCGGGCTAGGCAAGCCTAAGGCAAGCGCTACTTTTAAAGGAGTTTGAGTTGACATAATGGGCTCTAAGGCTTGGTCAATAGCTGGAAAGAGCAGTTGCTCTAGCCTATCGGCGCCGCTCAAGCCAATGTCAATCCATGATGCAATGGCGGCGCGCATAGGTTCGCCTGCGGTGTCTATCATGTAGGGGTGTTGAACAAAACCGCTGATACCCGCCCGCACTGCGGCCGCACTCGACCATGCATCTCGCCCGATCGGCGTGCAGGCACCCATGGCAACAATCACCACACGTTCTGGCATCAGGTGAGCTCCAAATCAGCTTCGTCAACCTCGTAGTCACCCGTACTGACATCGTTCTTAAGCGTCACGATGGTGCGTTCGAGCTTTTGTACTTTGAAGTGGCATGGCAATGCGGTATGCCACACTAGTGACACACGGGGGAAATCTGGCTCCAAGATGACGGTGTGGAGCTTGCGGCTCTTGTGAACCTCGCGGCTGCCATCGTAGAAACGTGTCTCAAAGCCAAGATACAACTTTGGTAAGAAAAACTTGACTGTGCCGCCGGGAGTTAGGCGATATAAGGCCACTGGTTCCCCGCCACGCAAAAACTCTGGAGCTTGCTGATCAACTGGGGCGGCTTGGTAGAAACGGTCGTCCATGTCTTCTGCGATGAGGGGCTGACGGGTTTTCATCCAATGGTCATCGTAGGTGCCCGCAAAACCCACGCGGGGTTGCCAATGTGATGCAATAGCGCCAAAGCCTGCTGGCTGCGGCTTATCGCTCCATGAGCCAATGAGTTTGCTGGGGTCTTCTATATTGGGCAACATCAGATCTTTGGCATTACCACCTGATATTGCATACCCTGTACCTACTGGATTTCTCCACTCCCAATCTTTATCGGCGGTCTTCGACTTATGATCACAACCGCCGAAGGCGCGCTCATAGACTAGCGGCATTTTTGCAAACCGTTGTGGTGCCGATGCGCCCAAGATACCCCAAGTGCGGTCACCGTACACCCGAAGTATCTTTTGGATAGGGCCCACTTTAAAGCCCACCTCGGTGTTTGTGACGGTAGTACCCTCGGGCGCGTAGGCGTGACCCACCACCAACACGTCCGTAGTTCTTTTAGTGAGCACCAGATCGGCCTCGTATTTGATGCTGCTCTTGCCAGGCTCTCCATAGTGCACTGGCAAGCGAAGCACGGGCGGTTGCTCTTTTGCAATCTCTGTGGTTCCATCTGGTTTGATGTCGAATGTGGCTTTTACTGCTACCAGCCAGATCTCTGCGCCATCGCGGTCACGCACCCAGCCGCGCTCTGCTGCAAAAGGGGTACGGTTGTCAACTTGCCACATGATTTACCAATGCTGTTGCGCTGCTAGTTGATGTCAATGGCAGCGCCTTTGATCTTGTTGTATCCGGTGGAACGGCTCAAGATGTAGTTGCCCTTGATGATGACTTTTCCAGCGCGCGTTAGGGTGATGCTTGCATCGCCGCAGCGCAGCACTATCTCGCGCTCGGCGTTGACAATGTGACTCGCACCATCTGCCTGAACCGTGACGCCAGGCTCAGCTTTAGGAATGGAATCAACCAGGGGGCGCGATTCAATAACTCCCATAATGATGGGGCGCTTCGGATCGCCCTCGTCAAAGAGAACTACAACATCTTTGCCTATCATGGCGCGCAGCAATGGCAACGTGGAGCGGGCAGTAAGTATCTGCCCAGGTGCAATTGCTACGTTGCTGAGCAACGGTTGGTCTTCTAAATCAAACCCATGTAATCGACATACGGTCGGGGTATTTACATGGATAGGCGGTATTGCGAATTTAGGCTGCGGAAATGATGCCTTGCGCTGGGTTAGTGCCGCAAAGTCGTCAGCCACTATTTCTGTAGCAAATTCAATGAATGGATCTTCTAATCGCTTCATAGTTTTAGCTGCTAATTAATGCCAACTTTCGAACCTTTGACAACTACGTCGCTGCTAGCTTTGATGTTGATCTTGCCGGAACCGTTTAATGAAATGTCTTTGCCTTTTATAACAATGGTGCCGTCTTTCTTCATGGTGATACTGGCATCGCCAGTTTTAAGAGAGATGGAATCTCCTGCTTCGAGTACAAAGTTTTTTCCTACTTTAATGGCATCGTCCTTTGCAACTTGTGTAGCCCGGCCTGCACCGACATCGCGTAACTCGTCGGCCCCCACTTTGGTAGAAAGATTAGCACCTACTTCGATAGATCTATTAGCACCCACTGTTGCAGACTGGTTTGCTCCCACATCCGTAGACTGGTTGGCGCCTACACTGACGGACTGGTTAGCACCAATGGCGACGATCTGTGCGGCACCAATCGCAATCTCTTGCGCAGCGCCGATAGCGATGGTTTCGTTAATGCCCACGGTGTGGGTGCGCTGTAGCGCTACGGTTGCAGTCTCGCTAGCGCCTACTGAAATAGTGCGGTTTGCTCCAATGGCGATGCTCTCATTGGCACCCACGGTTTCTTTGCGGTCAATGCCAATAGCAATAGTTTCGTTGCTGCCTACCTGCTCGGTGCGGTTCACACCAATGGTTATTTTTTCGTTGTTGTCTACGGTCTCGGTGCGGTCATGCTTGATATGAGACGTCTCGTCGTTATCAATGGTCTTGGTACGGTCGTGGCCTACGGTATGGGTCTCGTCATTCTCTACGCTGATGTCCTGGTTTTTCTCGGCATGCAGGTACACCTGCTCGGAGCCTTTTTTGTCGTCAAATCTGAACTCATTGCAGTTGGCGGCGCTGCCCTTGGGGGTGGAGCGGGTACGAAAGCCGCTTTGGGTGTGGCTGTCAAAGGGCTTGGGTTGGTCGTCGTTGTAGACCCGGCCTACGATGATGGGGCGGTCGGGGTCGCCGTTCAAAAAGTCTACGATAACTTCTTGGCCGATGCGGGGGATAAAGTAGCCGCCCCAGCCTTTGCCTGCCCAGGGCTGGCTCACCCGCACCCAGCAGGTAGATTTCTCGGTGCTTTTGTCGTACCTGTCCCAGTGGAAGTGCACTTTCACGCGGCCAAAGTCGTCGGCGTGAATTTCTTCACCCTCTGGGCCTACCACGATGGCGCTTTGGGGGCCGGGCATGACCACCTGGGGCGTGAGCCTAGGTACGCGGTAGGGCAGCGCCAAGGGCAGCACGGTAAGCATAAAGGCGCGGGCGCCGGGTTGGCCAGTGCGTAGGGTAGGGCTGCTGTCGATGAGGGCGGTATAGGCTACTTGGGTGTCGGCGTTCACGGCATCAGCTGCCAGCACTTTGTGCAGCAGGTCAGTAATAGATCGCGGCTCTTCTTTGAGCGCCATACCTTCGTAGCCGGGGTGGCTGACCACGAACGTGCAAGCTGCGATGAGGTAGTCGCCATCGCGGTTGCCATCAGGGTCGCCTTGCAGGGTAAAGCTGCGGCCAGCTGTTACGTCAGGCCAGCTGGTCAGGGCCCAGTGGCGCTGGCGGCGGGTGACCAGCTCGTCCAGGCGCAGCTTGGCGATACCCTCGGTGTCGTCGTCTTTAAAGTAGCCGCCTTCAAACTCAAAGGCTTCCAGGTCGGCCAACTCATGGGTGTCGGGGTCGGCCTTGTCAGCGCTCAGCTTCTTTTTGATGGCTTTAAAGTCGCTGTCGCGGGAGGCAAACTTACCGGTATCTAGCTGGCGGGTGCTGATCCATTTAGTAATTTCGTTATGCCGTGCGTCGCTGCTACCGCTGGGTATGTACTTCAAAACATCGGTCACTGGCAGCGTGTCGTGGGCCGCATCGCTGGCGTCGGCCAAATGCATGGTGCCGGGGGCTTCGTGGGAGTCAAACCAGTAGTAAATCCCCTCGTCTTCCAGCAGGCGGGACAAAAATGTGTAGTCGCTCTCCACGTGCTGCACGCAGTAGCGCCTGCCCTCGTGCCTGCCTATCACGCCGGCGGTGTTGGTTTTTTTGACGCGCTTGATGGGGCTGTCTTCCAGCACGGAGTCAAACACTTTGAGCACGGGCAGGTCTTGGTGAATGCGCGAATTGCTGCGCTTGCTGAGCAGGCCAAACCAGGACTGCAAAGAGATCTCGTAGCGGTAGTAGCGGCCAACTTGAGCCACGCGAGTAAAACGGATAGCGTGCCCCTGGCAGTGGCGTTTTTGGGGGTTGCCGCCCGGGTCTAGAAACTCCATCACCACGTCAAAGGCGTGGCCCAAAATATCTTTGGCGTCGATAGTTTGGTTTTTGGAGATGACGCTGAGCTCGTAGTGGGATGGCCGTGAAAGGGCCTCATGCCCCACGACCCGCCAAAACATCAGGTCGTCGGCAACGGGGGAGTCGCTCTTGATTTCAAAATCTTCTTTGTTGGCCAAAGTAGCCGCCTCTCCTGGAAATTCTTACTCAAACGCTTTACTTAAACTAGTCAAACGCGTACGTAAAGTCACTCTCCTTTACATCTAAGGCCACGCGTTTGATTTCACCACCCGCAGCGAGGCGCTGCAAGTATTCAACTGAAATAGTGGGTAACACGGTGTTAGTCAAAATAGCGTCAATCACACGGCCACCGGCCTCGGGGTCTTGGCAGCGCGACACTACCAAGCTGACCACTGCGTCGCTGTACTCAAACGGTATGCCGTGGTTGGCTTCTACGCGCTTCTTGATGCGGCCCAGCTGCAAGCGCACTATCTTGCCCATCATCTCGGGTGACAGTGGGTAGTACGGGATGGAGACGATGCGGCCCAAGAGGGCGGGCGGGAAGACCTTCATCAGCGGGGCTTTGAGTGCCTCGGCCAGGCTGTTGGGGTCGGGCAGCAGCTCGTGGTCGCGGCACATGCTCATCACCAGCTCGCTGCCGGCGTTGGTGGTCAGCAAGATGATGGTGTTTTTAAAGTCGATCATGCGGCCTTCGCCGTCTTCCATCCAGCCTTTGTCAAACACCTGGAAGAATATCTCGTGCACATCGGGGTGGGCTTTTTCTACCTCGTCCAGCAGCACCACGCTGTAGGGGCGGCGGCGCACTGCCTCGGTCAAAATGCCGCCCTCGCCGTAGCCTACATAGCCTGGGGGCGCGCCCTTGAGGGTAGATACAGTGTGCGCCTCTTGAAACTCGCTCATGTTGATGGTGATGATGTTTTGCTCACCACCGTACAGCGCCTCTGCCAGTGCCAACGCGGTCTCGGTTTTACCTACACCCGATGTACCGCACAGCATGAACACGCCGATGGGTTTTTGCGGGTTGTCCAGCCGCGCGCGGGAGGTTTGGATGCGCCTGGCGATCATCTCCAGGCCGTGCTTTTGACCGATGACGCGTTTGTTTAATGTCTCAGCCAGTTCTAGCACAGCTTGCACTTCATTCTTCACCATGCGGCCCACGGGGATGCCGGTCCAGTCTGCCACCACCGTGGCGACGGCTTGCTCATCAACCGAT
>JAYVJV010000203.1:0-16141 GCA_043769005.1 Polaromonas sp.
AGCCTCAATTTGATCTGCACCGCTTGCGGGTCTGGCCATGATGATCTCCTGGGGGTGGGGAGATCATATTATTCACTATTTTATTGGGAATCGGAATAACTGCTGGTTGGCACTGTGCGACATGGCTTGCTTTTGTAGTTACTCTGTAATTCAGAGTATATAACTCTGAATTACAGAGTTTCAAGCAAAAGCAGGAAAAATTTGGGGGAATTTTTATCCCTCAAGAGCAGGATTTAGATGGAAATGCAATCGCTTTGAGAGACTGGCAGCTGGGTACAGCAACGATTTTTAAGCAGTGTTTTAGGGCTGTAGCCCAATAAAATAGGGTGTAAGAAGCTATGAATAATATAGCAAGTGTGGTGCCTACACTAGGCGGGCAAGCTGCGCATGCTGCCTGTAGTACGCACTGTGGCACGGCCTGTAGAGCAGCCTGGAGCGGGTGATGGGAATCGAACCCACGTTATTTGCTTGGGAAGCAAGAGTCCTACCATTGAACGACACCCGCGCTACAGCGCAATTATAGGAGCCAGGCGGGCGCGCACGCCAGGCTGAGCTCACCCGCACTGCGGGCGTGTACAGTTGCAGGATGTCCTACCCATCTACTCCACCGGACGGCCCGGTTGCCATTGTCACGGGCGCAGCCCGGGGCATTGGTTTGGCCATCGTTCAAACCTTTTTAGCCAGTGGCCACCGCGTGGCCCTGCTGGACATTGACGCGCCCGAGCTGGATCGCGCCCTGGCGCAGCTCAATGCGCCCGCCCACACGCTGCGCCTGGTGTGCGATGTGGCGCAGGACAGGCAGGTCAACACCAGCGTGGCCAGCGTAGTGGCGCACTGGGGCCGCATCGACGCACTGGTCAACAATGCCGGGGTGGCCGTGTTCAAGCCGATTTTGGACACCTCCCCCGGCGAGTGGCAGCGGGTGATGGATGTCAACCTGACGGGGCCCTTCCTGTGCACGCAGGCCTGCGCCCGTGTCATGCTGCTCAACCCAACCGCTGTCAAGGGCAGTGTGGTCAACATCGCCTCGATCTCGGGCCTGCGCACCACGACACCATTGCGTTAAACCGTTATGGCAGCGAGCATGAAATTGCCAACGTGGTGCATTTTTTGTGCAGTCCGGCGGCCAGTTACGTCAACGGCCAGGCGGTAGCGGTGGATGGCGGCTTTGACGCAGGCGGGATTGGGCTGCCCAGCCTGCGCTCCACAGCCTAGAAACGCTATCTATTTAATAGCTGCTTACGCTGATATTTATTGGGCTAGAGGCTTAAATGGCCTATGAAAACTAGGGCGACAAAACATTGCCTGTAGCCTGCCACTCAGTATAATGGTGGGCTTGGGGCGCTGCCCCGCCATGCACCGCATTGCCCAGCGTCCGTTTGATTTTTGTCTTAGCCCCCTCATGCAACCCACCACCAAACCCCACAACCCCAACTTTTCCTCCGGCCCCTGCGCCAAGCGCCCCGGCTATGACGTGGCCAAACTGCAGTTGGACACGCTGGGCCGCTCGCACCGCTCGGCTATTGGCAAAAAGGCGTTGGGGTTGGCCTGTAGCGAGACCGCCCGCATCCTGGGTCTGCCCGAGGGCTACCGCGTAGCCGTGGTGCCTGGCTCGGACACGGGAGCGATTGAAATGGCCATGTGGTCGCTGCTGGGCGCGCGCGGTGTGGACGTGCTGGAGTGGGAGTCGTTCAGCGCCGGCTGGGTGACAGATATTGTCAAACAGCTCAAGCTGCCCAACACGAATGTATTGAAGGCCGAGTACGGCGACATTACCGACTTTGCGCCGGTGAATTTTGACAACGACGTGGTGTTTGTCTGGAATGGCACCACCTCGGGCGTGAAGGTGCCGCATGGCGACTGGATACCCGACAACCGCGCAGGCCTTACCCTGTGCGACGCAACGTCTGCCGTGTTTGCCATGGACATGCCCTGGAGCAAGCTGGACGTGGTCACCTATTCGTGGCAAAAAGTGCTGGGCGGCGAGGGCGGCCACGGCATGCTCATCCTGTCCCCGCGTGCGGTAGAGCGCCTGGAGGCCTACAGCCCGCCCTGGCCCATGCCCAAGGTGTTTCGCATGAAGTCCGGCGGCAAAGTGACCGAAGGTTTGTTCAAAGGCGAGACCATCAACACCCCGTCGATGCTGTGCGTGGCCGACTACCTGGATGCCCTGCAATGGGCCGAAAGCATCGGCGGTGTCAAAGGAACTATCGCCCGTAGCGAGGCTAACCTCAAGGTGATCGAAGACTTTGTGGCGGCTAACCCATGGATTTCCTTCCTAGCTAAAGATAAAACCACCCGCTCTAACACCAGCGTGTGCCTGACCCTGAAAGCCAACGAGGAGCAGGTGAAGAAAATGGTCAAACTGCTGGACGCTGAAAATGTGGCCTACGACATTGGTGCCTACAAAGACGCGCCAGCGGGCCTACGCATCTGGTGCGGTGCCACGGTGGAAAAGGCTGACCTGCAAGCGCTCATGCCCTGGCTTACTTGGGCTTACCAGCAGGTGACGGCTTAGACAACCATGTACAAAATAAAAACCTACAACCAAATATCCGTCAAAGGCCTGGAGCGTTTTCCGCGTGCGAGCTACGAAGTGGGCAGTGACATCGGCCACCCCGATGCATTTTTGCTGCGTAGCCAAAAACTGCAAGGCGTGGAGGTGCCCCCGTCTTTGCTGGCTGCGGCCAGAGCCGGGGCGGGGGTGAACAATGTGCCGATTGCCGAGTACAGCAAGCTGGGTGTGGTGGTGTTCAACACGCCTGGGGCCAATGCCAATGCCGTCAAAGAGCTGGTGATGGCGGGCATGCTGCTGGCCACGCGGGGTATTTTGCCGGGTATGCAGTACGTCAGCACGCTCACCCATATGCAAGATGCCGCCGAAATGTCGGCCCTGCTAGAGAAAGAAAAATCGCGCTTTGCCGGTGGCGAGATCAAAGGTAAAACCCTGGGCATTGTCGGCCTGGGTGCGATTGGCTCGATGGTGGCCGATATGGCCCTGGCCATGGGCATGAAGGTGGTGGGCTTTGACCCAGCGCTGTCGATTGACGCAGCCTGGCGCTTGTCCAACGAAGTCACCCGCATGGAAAACCTGCAAGCCCTGCTGGCGCGCTCAGACTACATCTCGTTGCATGTCCCGGCCATGGACGCGACCCGCCACCTGATGAACGATGCGGCTCTGGCACAGATGAAGCGCGGTGCTGTGCTGCTGAACTTTGCCCGCGAGACCATTGTGGACCCCGCCGCAGTGCTGCGCAGCCTGAACAGCAAGCACCTAGGCACCTACGTTTGCGACTTTCCCGAGCCCGCCATGATCGGCCATGCCCAGGTGATCGCCATGCCGCACATCGGTGCCAGCACCGAAGAGTCTGAAGAAAACTGCGCCGTGATGGCAGCCAACCAGCTGATGGATTTTCTGGAGCACGGGCATATCGCTAACTCGGTCAATTTTCCTGCCGTGAGCATGGGGCGCACGCCGGGCACCACGCGCATTACTTTTTCTAACGACAACGTGCCCGGCGTGCTGGGGCATGTGCTGTCGGTGCTGGCTGACAGGCAGGTCAACGTGATAGACATGGTCAATAAAAGCCGGGCTGAGCTGGCCTTTAACATCATGGATGTGGCCAGCCTGCCGGGTAATGATGTGGTGGCCGCCATCGCAGCGGTGGCGCATGTGATCCGAGTGCGGGTGATTCACTGATGGCGCACCTCTGAATGAACGACCACTATGCAGCCTTGGGGCTGGACAGTGCGGCAACGCTAGCGGATATTAAAAAAGCCTTCCGCCAGAAAGCCTCGCTCTACCACCCTGATAAAAATGACGCTGAGGACGCGCCCGCGCGCTTTCGCGCCGTGCAGGAAGCCTACGATGTGCTGGCCGACGCAGACCAACGCCAGGCCTATGACGACAACCGCCGCCGCAACCTGCTGGACAACCCACTGGAGACAGCGCAGGGCATCTGGCAAGCCTATATGGATGCCCTACTTGAAAAACAGGTAAGCAAGCGCATCTAAAGGCAACCTTTGCTGCACACAGGTCATCCATCCCTCCCGCCACTACTACCCTTGACCCGCATGAATATTTCCTCCTTTTTTCAAGATCTGCGTTCGGCCTACCAGGCCGAGATGGACGACTTGGCCTCCGATTCCGAAGGCAACGATGTACTGCGCAAACGCCTGGCCGAGCGGCGCAAAGAGCTGGGCTTTTTGCTCAGCATGCTGCAAACCGCGCCCGAGATGGTGGCCGTGGTCTTCCACCAGGGGTTTAGTTTCAAACTGCCCGCCGTGATGGACCATCTGCTGACCCAAGAGGCTGACGAGTTCCCCGAGTGGAGCAGCCTGCAAGACGCTGTGCAGCTCTCGCCCTGGGCGCAAGACCTGTCCAAACTGATTCTGAAAGAGCCCATGGGCGACTGGTTTATGACGGTGGCCGCCGCGCTGGACTACATGCACCACAAGCACGATGCCCAAATGGCCACCCACCATGCCCAGAACGAGCACGATGAACATGGCGACGGCCATGATGACCACGACGACCACCGCAAAGTCAAACACTCCGACGAAGAGGGCAGCGATGCCCGCACCCGCGAAGAGGCCAACGCCGAGTGGCTGGAGCAGCAGGGCTTTGACCGCAAAGACTAAGTTATGAACCAACATGTAGCCTTGATTACCAAAACCCAAAGCCTGATCGCCGCTGGCGACATTGTGGGTGCCGAGCACGCTCTGGTGGCGCTGGCAGATGCCGAGGGCGACCAGGCCTTGATGGTGGTGCTGGAGCAGTTGCCGCCCAAGGACATACTGGCTGTCATCCGTGAATACGACAACTCCAAGGCCTCGGTGATCAACCTGCTGGTCACGCCCATGCAGTTTGCCCGCGCGGTGGTGATTGAAAAGCAATACAAAGACCTGAGCCGCACCCACCTGCGCGGCATGATGAACTCCATCATCTTCCGTGAAGATGCCGACCCCATGGAGTTTCTGAACGCCATTGGCGATCTGGAGGGCGGGGCCGAGGCCCTGGCCGACTACTTTACCGAGAAGTGGAGCCGCATCGAGGCCTTTGCCCGTTGTGGCAGCTTTGACCCCGCCGAGGACGATGGCGAGATGCTCACCGAGACGGCCTTGCACAACTCAGCCTACGTAAAGCCACGCATAGAGCAGGGCGACGTTGCCGACCAGGACTGGATGGAGATGGCCTGGCTCCTGCGCTACCAACACCCGGATTTGTTCATTGAAATGCTGCTGGTGCTGCGCGCCAAAGCCCGCGCCTTCGAGGCCGGGCAGGGCGAAGAGCATGCGCTGGACGAAGATGACGGCAAGTTTGAAACCAGCGACACCGACCGCGGCAAGGCCACGCCTGCGGCGCTGGACGCAGACGAAGAATCTGCGATATAGGCATGTCCTCCCTCTCGCTCTACGACCGCAGCGCCTTCTTTGAAAAGGCCTTGCTCTACGGCGTGCAAAACGGCATTTTGTCGGCGCAAAAAATTGACAGCATCCGCACCGAGGCCCCCAAAGGCATGGTGCAGATTGCCCGCTACTTTGGCAGCGAGTTTTTGCGCCCCGAGGTCGAGCGCGCCAAAGACTGCATCATCAACCTGGTCAGCTTGCACCTGCAAAGTAGCTGCGCGGGTGACCTGCACAAAGCCGCAGAGCAATTGCGCGATAACAGCCTGCTGTCGCGCAGCAAAGCGGGCTCGGACATGCTCAAGGCCCTGATCGGCATGCCCACCACCACCCACTTTGGCATGAACGAGCGTGCAGGCTTCAGAGACGAGCACATCCCCCAGCTGGCCAAATGGTCGCTGCGCAGCCTGGCCGACTACCAGGCCGAGCTGGCACAGCGCAGCCAGGCCGCCCAGGTGGTCGATGCCGCCCTGTGGCTGGCCGACGCGCTGGGCATGCAGGTGGAAAGCCTGGAAGAAGCCGCGCCCGATGCCCACGCCGTCATCCGCACGGCACTCTTGGTGCTGGCCAGCAAACGCACCGAAATGCCCGACTGGATTGCCTTTGACAAGATGGTCACCGCACTGCGCAAAAAGCATGGGGCTGATGCCAGCAAATTCGCCATTGCCATCCCCAAAGACCTGCCCCCCGAGTGTCTGGATGTAGTGCAAGCCGCCCGCAAATTTGTTATGGCCGATGTGCCCAAAATCCTGGACAGCACGCTCACCACCCGCAAGCTGTTCTACCAAACCCCGTCCTATATCGGCCGCTACTTCTGGATCGAAGACGGCTTGAGCGAGGTAGACCATTTTGACCGCGCCACCTCCGAAGCCTGGACAAAGGCCACCGGCGGCCACAGCGACGACAGCTCCTTGCTCACCCTGTTTGTCTGCATCGCAGCCAAGGCCCCCCCAAAAACGCTGCTCACCGAAAAATCCGCCACCGCTCTGGTGCGCAAAATCCGCAAAAGCGGTTTTCACCCCGAGCTGGCCAGCCAGTTCATCGCCCAGCACGCCCCGGTGCAGCACCAGCAAGACTGCGTGCGCATGTGGGCCGATTTTTTGCATGAGGCGCAAAGCACGCTGCAAAGCAGTTTTGACTACGAGCTGAAAGACGCGCTGGCCCTGCTGGACCAGCACTGCAATTTGCAGTGATGCAGCCATCTAGCTCCCTCTCCCGCAACGCGGGAGAGGGCTGGGGTGAGGGCAGTCAGCAAACCAAACCCCTTCCAAAACGCTATACTTTCCAGAGCTGCTTACGCTATATTCTATTGGGCTACAGCCTTAAATGACCACTAAAATAGCCCCATGAAAGCCCTATCCATCTACGCTGGCCCCGCAGCGCGCAGGCACATCGCGCAGCACGGCCTGGGGCCGCAAGATGTGCGCACGATACCCGCCGCCGCTGGTGGCCCCAAGGGCTTGATCCTCGGGCCGCTCGACCGCTACCTCTTTGGGCAATGGCTCACGCAAAGTCAGCAGAGCGTGGATTTGGTCGGTGCCAGCATCGGTGCCTGGCGCATGGCCACGGCCTGTTTGAACGACCCGGTAGCTGCCTTTGAGCGCCTGGAGCACGACTACATCCACCAAGAGTACGCAGTAGAGCCGGGCCGCAACTACCCGTTGCCTGCCGAGATCAGCGCCAAATTTGGCGAGTCTTTGGCGCAATTCTATGGGGGACGGGTGGATGAGGTGTTGCACCATCCGCGCTATCAACTGCACGTCATCACCGCGCGCGGGCGGCACCTGCTGGGGCGTGAGCACAAGCTGGCCACCCCGCTGGGCTATGCCGGCGCTTTTCTGTCCAACGCCGTGCACCGCAAGGCCATGGGTGCCTGGCTGGAGCGGGTGGTGTTTAGCGGCCCCACGTCCGCAGGGCAGGGCGCAGCCGCTGCCGCCTTGCCCTTTGCCACGCAAGACTACCGCACCCGCCAGGTGCACCTGACGCAAGACAACTTTTACCCCGCGCTGCAAGCCAGCTGCTCCATCCCCTTTGTGCTGCAAGCCGTACACCACATTCCCGGCGCACCGCTCGGAGCCTACTGGGACGGCGGCATCACCGACTACCACCTGCACCTGAACTACAGCGCGCAAAGCGGCATCGTGCTGTACCCCCACTTCCAAAAAGCCGTGGTGCCCGGCTGGCTGGACAAAGCCCTCAAATGGCGGCACGCCTCCAGCCACTTTTTAGACCGCATGGTGGTGCTGGCCCCCAACCCGGAGTGGATCGCTAGGCTGCCACGCAGCAAGCTGCCGGACCGCCAAGACTTCGCCTTCCATGGGCGAGATTTAGCCGCGCGGGTGGCGCAGTGGACCACCTGCACCAGCGCGGCGCAGCAAATGGCGGATGAGTTTGCTGGTTGGCTGGAGAAGCCGGATATGGGACTTGTGCAGACTTTGTAGGAGCAATTGCGCAGTCCCCCGCGACTACTTACCACGCGCATAGATCTCGCGCTTCGCGGCCAAGCCTGTCCCATGGACATGCGCCCCAGGACTGCGAGGCCTTCGGCCAAGCATCTGTAGTACTCGCACTTGGGGAAATTTAGAAACTCGGCTTCGCCTCAAACATCTAAATTTCTGATCCCAAGTGCTGCGTGCTTCGAGCCCGCAGCCCTAATCGGGGCGCATACCCATGGGACAGGCTTGGCCGCGAACCATCGCCTGCAAACCCGCGCCCACTGGCGCGGTGGTGGTGCTCGGCCAAAAACGTCACCACCGCGCTGATCAAGCGCTGCAAAACCTGCACTGCAATGGCACACGGCACTCAGCGGAAGTGCCCAGTACACCGACTGAGTCCTATCAACGCTTGCCGTAACGGACGGCAGCAAAAGATATTTGCAGTGGGACCACGCGCAGTGCCCCCAAAATCGGGCTCGTCCAACAAACGGTTCAGATCGCGACAAGCGCGATCTAACTTTGTTCGATTGGTTTCACTAGTGCAGCGTGACTACCCTGAGGGTCTTCTGTTCCGGCTTGTACTCCAGCGCTGCTGTAAGTCGAGTTGGATGGCCATTCGAACGCCCGATCTCAAGCATGATATTGAATGTCATCACGTTGTGTTGCGCAAGGTACTTGAGATTGTAGATATAGCTACCAGAGATTTTGGCCCGAATGATCGCTTCGATTTGGACTCGATCAACTGTCGCGAGTCCGGCCTGCTTAAGCTTTCCAAGTTTTTCTTTAATCAAGTACCCGTGCTTTGTTTCGTCTAGTAGTACAGCGAAGTCTTGCAACGGAAGCACTTGCTCGGAGATTGAATTCAAGGCGATCTCGGTGTCAGTGCCATCGCCGTCGAAGATCGGTCGTTCAATTTTGTAAGTCAAAAATATGCTGAAGTAGTTCGACTGTAGGCTTGCCACCTTGTATCCGAATTGATCCAGCTTATACAGAGTGATATTGATGTTTTCAGTGTTCGGCCGATCATCCTCATGGGCCATGATCAGTGTTTTGCCTTTTTTAAGCAGGAATCCGGCCATCGTCGTCGAGACATAGATCTTCGCCCGCGATAAGAAGGTCGTTGGAATGTGGCCTAGGTACGCCTGATACGAGATGAGACCGCTGTGAAGCCGAGCCAACGCGGCCTCCGAAAGGTTGTTGATGTACACACCGTACAAAAGGGTCGCATGCCTAAAGGTGAATGATCGAGCCAAAATCATGGACTCACGGAGAATTTCCAGAATGAGTTGCTGGTCGTGGCCAAGCAAATCACCAACGAGGATGCTTTGAGTGGTGCGCGGGTCTAGGAGCGGCAGGAGCTGATTGAATACATCGCGGCCGTACAGACTAGATCCAGTCTCGTGCGAGTCGAAGATGAACAGCGCTTCATGCCTGTCCATCCCTGGAACCAACGCTGCACGCAGGTCGTCGTAGCCAATACTCTTCGCCGCGAGAACTTGCACCAGTTGGTGGTGCATGAGCTGGATCTCCCGCTTCATGCGCGCACCTACCAATCCATAGTGATCCCGTAACACCTCTAGCATGATGTGGCCACGAGAATTCAGGGTGAAGATAGGATGCATGCGCGCCGGCCTATGAAGCCTAGAGTTCAGCGGTGCGCTGCACCTGCGCGCGTCCGGTGGAACGGCACGTTCGAAGTAGTCGTTTCAAGACGCTCGGCTAGCCAGACCTTGATAACAGACTGCCTTGTCACGCCGAGTTTGCTGGCCTCGCGGTCCAGTGAGTCAATCATCCATGTTGGAAAGTCGACATTTACCCGTTTCTGCTCTTGCAGCACACGCTTGGCTTTGGACAAGTCCAAAGAAGCCGTAATGTCGACACCCTCGTCAAACTGTTGTTCGAACTTTTTAGCTTTCATAAAGTACCACCTCTTCTGTTCGTGCGCGCCGAACGGATATCAAACGGATATTTGCTCCCCGGTAGGTAATGACTGCCGACCAGTGTTTCCCATCAATGAGTCCAATTACCAGAAACCGTGGCTCATCGTCGATCTTTGCCGGAATCTCCAGCAGCATCGGGTCGCCCCAGAGGCTCTGTGCTTCAACAAAATCGATGCCGTGCTTCTTGCGATTGGACTCGCTCTTTGCGGGGTCAAATTCGAAGGAGAGCATGATATAGAAACTATACCTTATTTGGCGTTTTAGCGCCAATCACACTGACACAATCAAACTGAGCTTCTAGCTTAATTAGTTAGACACAAAAGCTGTTTGAAGAATGGGCCACCATTGCGCTGGCCAGCTACGCGCTGAGCAAGTCGCGCGGCAACCGCGCACGCCGGCTGGAGCTACTGAATCAGCTTGATGCACATTTTCATGGTGCGGCATGAATCATCCCATGCTCTCGCGTTGGAGCTTAGACTGAAGCATTATTTAGGCCTGTAGCCCAATAAAATAGGGCGTAAGCAGCTCCTAAATATATAGTAACCAAGATCGCACAAACCCCCATCCCAGTGAAAGCGCACGGCACAGGCATAGCGCCTGCACCGTGCGCGTTGCCCATACTCAACCTGCGCCGACCCGTCCATGGGTGGCTTGGCGTATTCCAGAGTTAGCCAATTCGTGATAACATCGCCCGCAATATCATGAAACTTAAACTTCTACTCGACACCAATGTGCTGGTTTCCGGTTTGAGTAGCCGTTTAGGTGCATCGTTTGCGTTGCTGGAAGCCGTGGCGCAGCAACGTGTGGATTTCGTGGCATCGGCAACTTTGTGGTTGGAATACGAGTCAGTGCTTAAGCGGCCTGAGATTGCCAAAATGCACGGCCTGAGTACTTCGGATGTGGATGATTTTTTAAACGGCCTGGCACGCTTGGTCAAACCGGTAGAGCTGCATTTTGCCTGGCGGCCACAGTTGCGCGACCCGGGGGATGAAATGGTGCTGGAGGCTGCGGTGAATGGGCAAGTAGATGCCTTGGTAACGCACAACCTGGCTGACTTTGAAATTGCCAAAACTCGGTTTAGTTTACATGTATGGACACCCGCTAACGCACTTAGACGATTGGAGAAACAGCTATGAGTACCTTCGCCCTGCGCCTGCCAGATTCGTTATATGCCCACGCCAAAAAACTGGCCGAACGCGACCAAGCGTCGCTGAATCAGTTCATCATGGTGGCGGTAGCTGAAAAAGTGTCAGCCCTCGATACGGCGACATTTTTTGAAGAACGTGCAGCGCGTGGCAGCCAGGCCAAACTCAATGCCATTTTGGCGCGTGTACCTGCCGTGGCACCCAGAAAGGGTGATGAGCGGTAACGGATTTATAGGGAACCACACTTGAGGTGTCATCGCTGCATGTGCGGCACTAATTGTATAGATAATCAAGCTGTAGCCCAATAAAATAGGGCGTAAGAAGCTCCTAAAAATATAGTAACCAAGTTCGCAAGAAGACGCAGCCCAGTGAAAGCGCACGGCACAGGCATAGCGCCTGCGTCGTGCGCGTAGCCCCGGCCGTCCAGCGGTGCTACATCTGCACACAGTTGCGGACTCCGGTGGCTGTCAGAATTTGAGGTCTGCTTCGACCAAGTGAGTCAAACCAACCCTACAACTTTTGGAGACTCCATGAAACTTCGCACTTTTACTGCCGCCTTCTGCCTGTCGGGCATGGCCCTTCTGGGCGGCTGCGCATCCACGGCGCAGGCCCCGAATGCGGCTGTGTCCGCAGCATCTGCCACGCCTGAAGGCCTGGTCACGCTGGTCAGCCCGCGCTCGGCGAAGGAGACCATGGACAGGCTGGAGTCCAGCGTAAAAGAAAAAGGCTTTGCCGTAGTCGCCCGCGTAGACCACGCCGCTGGAGCCACTCGCGTAAACAAGACCCTGCGCCCCACCGAGCTGCTGATTTTTGGCAACCCGGCAGGCGGCACCTTGCTGATGGAATGCAGCCAAACTACGGGCATCGATTTGCCGCTCAAAGCCCTGGTGTGGAGCGATGCGGCTGGAAAGGTGATGCTCAGCTACAACGACCCGGCCTATCTGGTCAAGCGCCACAACGCCCCCGCCTGCCCAGCCGCTGCCAACATGCGCCAGGCCATTGGCGGCATCATGCAGGCGGTAGTAGCGCCTTAACCCCAGAAGCCATTCTGCGCAAAAGACCTACGCCCGCAACACCGCACTGTCACCCAGCATCTGCGCGTACTCCTCCCGCGTAGCAATGCGCGGGTTCATCTTGTGGCAGTGGTCGGCCATCGCGCCGTCGATGATGCGCTCGTAGTCACCCGCCGTTACGCCCATGGCAGCCAAGCCGCTGGGCAAACCCAAACGCCGCGTCATGTCGGCCAAGGCTGGGGCTACATCACTGCCAGAGGACAGGCCCATCGCCTGCGCCATGCGGGCCAGGCGGTCTTCTTTTTGCACTGACTCGGCGCTCGTGTTAAAGCGCACCACGGCGGGCAAAAACATCGCGTTCAGGGTGCCATGGTGCAGGCGCGGGTTGACACCGCCCAGGCTGTGGCTGAGTGAATGCACGCAGCCCAGGCCTTTTTGGAAAGCCATGGCGCCTTGCATGGACGCGCTCATTAAATTGAAGCGCGCTTCTTTGTCGGCACCGTTTTGCGTGGCGCGCTCGATGTACTGCCAGCCCCGGCGCAGGCCGTCGATGGCGATGCCGTCGGCGGGCGGGTTAAACGGCGCGGCCATGAAGGTTTCCATACAGTGCGCTATCGCGTCCATGCCGGTGGCCGCCGTGAGCTGGGGCGGTAGGCCCAGGGTGAGATCGGGGTCGCAAATGGCGGTTTTGGGCACCAGATGCCAGCTATGAAAGCCCACTTTGCGGCCGTCGTCCAAAATCAAAATCGCACCGCGCGCCACCTCGCTGCCGGTGCCGCTGGTGGTGGGCACAGCGATGATGGGGCAGACCGCGTCGGTAATTTTGAGCGAGCCGCCTTCAATGGTGGCATAGGTTTTGAGCGCTCCTTCGTGGGTGGCCAGGATGGCGATGCCTTTGGCGCAGTCGATCGAACTGCCGCCGCCCACGGCCACCAGGCCGTCGCATAGGCCCGCCTTGTAGGCGACTGCGCCTGCACGCACCGCAGACTCGGTGGGGTTGGAGGGCACCTGGTCAAAAATGGCGTGGGGCGTGTTGCCCAGGGCGGCCACCGCTTTGTCCACAATGCCTGCGGCGCGCACGCCTGCGTCGGTGACGATGAGCGGGCGGGTAATGCCTACGCGCTGGCACTCGGCTTTGAGTAGCGCGATTGCGCCGTAGTCAAACTGGATTTGGGTCACGTAGTAGATGAAGGCCATGGGAGGTCACGGGTAAAAGAGGTTTTGAGAAAGGAAGTGGGCGATAAAAGAGATGCATTCAGGACGAGCAAGAAGCCTAAGGCTCGCTCAAGCGTTGTACCATGTGCCTACTGTACCGCGCCTTGGCGCGGTTTGTCTGTCACTTACCTATCAGCACTATGCAAAGCCCCGCCCCAGCACCCACCAGCAGCCACATTACACGGCAAAGTTTTCGTTTTTTCCACCGCCTGCGCGTGCGCTGGGCCGAGGTAGACATGCAAAAAATTGTCTTCAACGGCCACTACCTGATGTACTTTGACACCGCCATTGCCGACTACTGGCGCGCGCTGGCTCTGCCGTATGAAGAGACCATGCACCAACTGGGCGGCGACTTGTATGTGAAAAAAGCCTCTCTGGAGTACTTTGCCTCGGCGCGGTATGACGACACGCTGGACGTTGGCCTCAAGTGTGGCCGCGTGGGCAACTCGTCCATCACCTTTACCGGGGGTATATTTGCGGGCGACAAATTGCTGGTGACCTGCGAGCTGATTTATGTGTATGCCGACCCTGCCAGCCAAACCTCGCGTCCCGTGCCGCAGGCCTTGCGCGAGATATTCACCGCCTTTGAGGCGGGCGAGGCCATGACGCGGCTTGAGGTAGGCGACTGGCAGGCACTGGGCCAGGATGCAGGCAAGGTGCGCAAGGAGGTGTTTGTGCAGGAGCAGGGCATTCCCGAGAGCGAAGAATGGGATGTGCAGGATGCCAGCGCCATTCACGCTGTGGTGTACAACCGCCTGAACTTGCCGCTCGCCACCGGGCGGCTACTGGTAGGCGCAGCAGAGCAGGGCGTGCAAATGGGCAAGATCGGCCGCATGGCCGCCAAACGCGTGCTGCGCGGCGCGCACCTGGGGCGCAGCGTGCTGGATGCTTTGGTGCAGCGCGCCGCACACCGGGGCGACAAGCGGGTGCTGCTACACGCCCAGCGTAGCGCAGCGGGCTTTTATGCCAAAGCCGGGTTTACCGAGCGCGGCGCGCCTTACGACGAGGTGGGCATAGCGCATATCGACATGGTGAAAGCTTTATAGCGCACCTGTTCAGGCTAATTCTTTGGTACTGCATAGGCTGAAAACAGCCCCTAAACCAGCGACAATAGCGGGTTAATGTCAATATTTTCGGCAGTAGCCAAGCGGCGCTGCCCCTACAGGTGTTTATGGCCAAGAAAAAGCGAATTTCTCCTTCCAAGCCCGACATGGCGGGCACCAGCGCGGGTGCGGGCACGTCTGCGACCGAAGCTTGGGCTGCCAAAGCGGCACCCGCCTTGAGCCCAGCCAAATCCGGTCTGGTGGCCCAGGCGATGGCCTTGCCCCTGGAGATCGGCAAGGGCGACTGGACGGCCATTATTCTGGCGCTGATGTTCTTCTTCACGCCTGCCTTGGGCGTGCCGCACGAACTGATGCTGCAAGACACGCTCAAATCCATCATCGTCGCTTTTATGACGCTGGGCGCTACGCTGTTGCTGTTTTGGTCGCAGCGCAACCGGCGCGATGCCTTTCGCTGGCACTTTGTCATGTGGCTGCCGATCATGCTGTGCGTCTATGCGCTGGGCAGTATGGTCTGGTCGCATACCTATCTGGCCGGGGTCGAGGCAATTCGCTGGTTCTTGTTTGCGCTCGTCGTCTGGCTGGTGCTCAACTGCGCCAACCGTGAGCGCTTTCCCATGCTGGCCTGGGGCGTGCACCTGGGCGCGTTTGCTGTAGCCTTGCTGGGGGCCTCGCAGTTCTGGTTTGATGTGCGCTTTATTCCGCAGGGGCCCAATCCGGCGGCTACCTTTGTGAACCGCAACTTTGCCGCCGAGTTCATGGCTTGCACCTATGTGTTCTCGGCCTATTTGATTTTTACCCAAAAGCGCACCGGCGCCCTGGCTTTCCTGGCGGCGACCACGGGCTTGAATCTGGTCTATCTGGCCATGTGCGGCACCCGCTCGGCCTATGTGGGCAGCGCCTTTGCCTTTGTGATGATTGCCCTGATGGCCTGGAAATTCCGTTCGCGCTTTAGTTTTGGCGCATGGAAGAGCGAGCAGCGCATTGTGGTGCTGGGCGTATTGGTGGCTACCGTAGTGGGGTTGGGCTTGATCAAATCGGGCAATCCCGGGGTTGAATTCAAAGACGTGAACTCCTTTCAGCGCGGCTTTAAACGGGCTGGGCAGATCCAGATCGAAGACGGTACGCTCAACGTGCGTAAAGTCATGTGGAAGGCCACGCAGAACATCATCGAGCGCAGGCCGCTCACGGGGGTGGGCGCTGGCGCTTGGGAAGTGGACATTCCGCTGTACCAGGTGGAAGGCGCGCAGCTGGAGACCGACTATTACGCCCACAACGAAGTCTTGCAGATTCTGGGTGAATACGGTTTGGTAGGTTGGATCTTCATGCTGCTGCTGATCGGCTATACCTTGGCCGCCGCCTGGCGCACCTTGTTCAATCGCAGTGAAGATGTGCAAAACGAGGGGCCGATTCGCGCAGTAGCCCTGACCAGCTTGCTGGCCTTGATGGTGGTGAGTAATATTGGTTTCCCCTGGCGGCTGGCCTCCACCGGCATCATGTTTGCGCTGTGTTTGGGCTTGCTGGCCGCGTCTGATGCCCGCTTGGGCCTGCGCGGCATCATGGCGACCACGCGCCTGCCTTGGCGGCCCGCGTTTTCACAAATAGCCGCTGTGGCGGTGATGGCCTGTCTGGTGCTGGCCAGCTACATCACCCAGCAGGCAGCAGAGTGTGAAGCCAAAATTGTGCAGGCCGTCAAGCTGGCGTTGAGCATTTCGCAGTCGGGCGACCCACTCAACCCCAAGCATGACAAAACCAAGAAAGAGATGCTGAAATTGGCCCGCGAAGGTATTGCCATTAACCCGCATTACCGCAAGATCACACCCATGCTGGGCGACGAGCTCGCTAAGTGGGGCGATTGGAAAAATGCGGTTTGGGTGTGGGAGAGCGTATTGGGCTCACGCCCCTATGTCGCGGCAATCGCCAGCA
>JAYVJV010000204.1:0-3262 GCA_043769005.1 Polaromonas sp.
GTTTGCCGTAGGCGGATTCTACGCCTGTTTAGCCAGGCCCACGACCCCGGCTCTGACGAGCGCCAAAGTATCAAGTTGCAGCGGATTGAGCACGCCGACCGACTTGAGCGAATCCAGGAGCGCAATGATTTCGGCCTGCGAAATCAGCGATGACGAATCACCCCCCGCCAGCCCCAAATCCTTCTCCACGCTGAGCATGGCCCGCGTGTAATCTGCAGCAACGGTGCCATCGTAGCTACGCGCATAGCCGCGGGTGGTCTCGATGCTGGTGTGGCCCAGCACGGCTTGCACCTGGTGCAAGGGCATACCCGCATTCAGCAACAACGTAGCGCACGAATGGCGCAGTTGGTGCGGATGAATTTTGCCAATGCCACACCGCAGCGCATACGTTTGCAAGCGGCTGTAGCAATACGTCTGGCTCAACGGCTTGTGGCGATCCAGGAACACAGTCTCCGGCAAGTCCGGGTCATCCGTGCGCAAGGTCATCCAGTTGTTCAAAGCCTCGGCGGCTTGCACACTCATCGGGGCCAAGCGGCTCTTGAGATGCTTGCTGCCGACGATGCGAATCTGTCGGCGCGACCAATCAATGTCGCCGGGTTTCAAGCGGCGCACCTCGCCGGTGCGCAGGCCGCTGTGCAACATCAGCAAGAACCACGCCAAGTCCATCATGCCGCGCCAGCGGGTCGAAGCCACTACACGCCCGTCGTGGGCAACGGGCGCTGCCAGCGATTCCAACTCGATGACCCGTTGCAGTTTGAGCAAATCATCGGGCGGCACATCTTTGGGTAACGTTTGAGACTCGCGCAAGGGTTTCAAGCGTAGCATACGCCGATCAATCACAGGCGCACACATCGCTTCTGCGCCAGAGCCGTCCAACCACCACAGCCAACCTTTAATCGCGCTCAGCTCCGCGTTCAAGGTGCGCTGAGACAGCCCTTGCGCCCGGCGCGTATCCACATACGCAAACCACACCGGCGGGGTCACATCGCTGGGCTGTTCCAGCGGTGCGCCTTGCTCGCGCATCAAGCGCAGTGGCAAGGTGATGTGACTCCACCAATTGCGGCTGATCTCTTGCACGCGGTCTTGCGGCCAGTTGCGTTGGCAATGCACCCAATACGCTTCCAATGAATCTTGCAGCGCCTGCGGCAAGGCGCGGCGCGTGCGGCGGTGCTGGGGCGTGTTGATGGCATACGCGGCGCACGCAGGCTTGAATGCAATCGGTTGGATCATGGGTGCAAGCACCTGTGCAAGGGCCTTTTCTTGCCGTCGCAGCAAATACTGTTTTAGTTTGTCCAACCCTTTGGCGTAGGCAAAACAGGTGGCCTCGCTGCGGTAATGCCCACGCAGCCAGGCATGCACGCGCTCAAAATCAGGGTCAGGGTTCAGCGTGCGCCAATCTTTGCCCACCCCGTCCTCATCTACCAACAAACTAAACGCCAGCCGGGTAGCCAGCCCATACAAATACACCGCGCTGGCGCTGTATCCGGAAGCGTTTAACCAATTGCGAAAGCCTTGATACAAGGCTTGATTGGCAATCGGCCATTGCTTCACCGGCATTAACCCCAGCCCACCCGCACCCAGTTCATCGCGCAAAGGCCGCGACAAACACTTGGACTTGACATAGGCACGTCGGTTGCTATCTGGCTGTTTAAGCGGCACACAGCCTGAGGTTTCGCTGTCGTGTTCGGGCAGCGGGCCGAGCGCGGCCAGCAAGCTGTCGTCGGGAATCTCAGTCGCCGGCCAACTCACATGCGCCAACTGGCCGCGGGGCAAACCGCAGCGCATCTGTCGCACGCGCACATACTCGCCAAACAAAGTTAAGCCTGCATCCACATGGTGTGCGGCCCGTGCATCTGCGCAATGGGTCTGCATGTATTTGCGTATCTGCGGCCACGCGTTTGTTACATCAATCTCGCGCCAGTCTTTGCCCGCACCGTTGTCATCGGCCTGCAAACTAAACACCAATCGCCCGGCATATCCATACACCAACCGCCCGGCTACGCCCCAGCCCGACAAGTGCAGCCAGTTGCGAAAGTGAGCCAGTAGCGATTGATTGGTCGTGGGCAAAGCCTTCAACGTTTTCATGGCAGGCAACTGGGGCAGCGCCGGACACCAGGCCATTTCTTCAATGGCCCGGCCTTTGGGCAACTTGCATCCGGAGTAGGTTGATTTACCGGCCTGGGCCACTTCGGCTTCCAGCCGTGCATACAACGCGTCGGGTGTGGTGATCTTTAACCATGTCATGTGCCACCTCCCTGCAAGCCCTGCAAGGCCAGAAAGGGAACTTTCGCCACCACCTGCTGCATGGCGGTGTCGTAAAACGCCATCGCAATCGGGTCGGACACTTTGATGTAAATCTGGGTCGTCTCAACGTGCTTGTGGCCGAGTAGTTGCTGAATCGTCGTCACCGGCACGCCGCGTTCGGCCAGCAAACGTGCAAAGGCGTGCCGCAATTGGTGGCAGGTGAACTTCACTCCGGCCCGTTTGCAGTAGCGGTCTAACAAGCGCCGAATGTTGGTGGTGCTGTAGTGCGTGCTGGCGCGGGTCAAGAACACGGCATCATCGGCAGCTACAGGCCGCATACTCAGCCAAGCCTTTAGCGGCCCCAGCGCCAGGTTCGCCACAAACACCGAGCGTTCTTTGTTCCCTTTGCCCACAAACGTTAGGCGCGGCAGCACGTTTTGCGAGGAAGGCTGCAAGTGCAAGCCACTGAGCTTTAAGTTGCGCACTTCGCCTAATCTTAGCCCGCACGCATACATCAGGCTGAACATCGCTCGGTCTCGTTCGCGTTTGACTACGCTGAAGAATTGGTTCACCACGGCATCGCTTACATCGCGCGGCAGCCGTTCGGCTTGCTTCATCTTGTGCCGCCGCTCAATCACCGGGCACTTGGGCGCGTCGGGTTGCGTCAGCATCAGAAACTCAAAATACGAGGTGAGCCCGGCCAGTCTGCGTTTGATGGTGTTGGGTTTGTGTCTCAACCTCAGCGCGTGTTCGATGTAGTTATCCACATCCCGCACCCTCATCTCGCACACCGGCTTGCCCAGCCATGCGCCTATGAGCTTTAGGTCGTTCGGGTAATGCCAGCAGGTTTCCGACCCAGGAAACCGCCGCTTGAGCCAGCTTGTGTATGGCTCCAGTTCAGGTAACATTTTCTTGCCTCCAGAGTGTGTATTGACGTGAAGCGCCTAACTTCCTCGGCCAATTTATCACTCGGAGGCATGGTTGCTTTTATGGCTTTTGTCAGAAAATGGTACCGTAA
>JAYVJV010000205.1:0-13915 GCA_043769005.1 Polaromonas sp.
GAGTCGCTCAGGGCTTTGGAGACGCAGCATGAGACGATCAAGAGCATCGCCGGTTGGGAATGGATTATTAATGCTATTTCTAATGGGAATTAGAATAACTGCACCGCTGCGCCATACCCATGCAGCGCTTTTTCTGCCTGCGCCCAGGCTTGCTGCGTGTCGCTGGCGGCCTGATCCCATTCAGGAGTTTGGCACCAGCCGATGCGCGGTGCGCCCGTCTGCGCATACGTGGCGGGGTCGGCCATGCGCGCATCGCCCATGAGCACTGCGCCCAGCAGGCCCACGTCGCGCACGCTGCGGCCAAAGCCGCCCAGGGTGTCCAGCGTTTCAGACAGACTTTTTACGCCCGCTTTGGGCACCCGGTTATGGCTGGGCTTGTAGCCGACGATGCCGCAAAACGCGGCGGGGCGGATGAGCGAGCCCGCTGTCTGCGTGCCCAGCGCCAGCGGCAGCATGCAGTCCGCCACGGCAGCAGCCGAGCCGCTGGACGAGCCACCGGGCGTGTGCGCCAGGTTGTGCGGGTTGCGCGTGATGCCGGGGAACATATTGGCCAGCTCGGTCGTGACGGTTTTGCCCAGCAGCACGGCACCAGCCTCTCGGCACAGCGCCACGGCCGCTGCATCGGCCTGCGGCTGGTGGCGGGCGTAGATGGGCGAGCCGTAGGCGCTGGGCATATCATGCGTGTCCAGCAAATCCTTCACACCCATGGGCAGGCCGTGCAACAGTCCACGCACGGCTCCCGCGTCTAGCTGGCGAGCCTGTGCCAGGGCGGCATCGGCACGAAGGTGCATAAAGGCCTGTACTAAAGGCTCGCGCTCGGCAATGCGCTCTAGGCAGGCGCGTGCCAGGGCAAGGGCTGTCATTTCGCGGCGCGCCAGCAGGGCGGCGGCCTGCCAGGCGGGGAGTTGGTGTAGGGGGGTGGGGGGTGTCATGGTGTTGAAGTATCTGTGCATTTTGATGGCGACTTAGAGATGCCTGTCGCCAGTTGTGCACGCATTGTCGACAGCGAAGTCAGGGTAAATATAAATTGGTGCCAATACAGTGGTGCCATGCAGTGGTGCCAATTTGACACCACTTTCTCAAAGTACTAAACTGTAGGCTTTATAAAGCAAAGAAAGGTGCCAACATGTCTTCATTAGCCTTGCCAGAACGTGGGCGCATTTCCGCGCGCGTGTCTGCGTCCGTGCAAAGCCGCATGCAAGAAGCAGCGGACATCATGGGTGCCACGCTCAACCAATTTTTGATTCAAGCCACGCTTGAAAAAGCGGAGCAAGTGATTGAGCGTGAGCGTGTGCTTCACCTGTCACGCCGCGATGCCGCCACCATCCAGCGCATGTTGGACAACCCGCCCAAGCCCAATAAAGCATTGACCAGCGCAAAGCAGCGCTACCACACCCAGCTAGCCCATGGCGCTCTCCATACAAACGCTTAATGCTACGCATGGTTTGGATGGTTTTGATTGCGGCAGGCCCGAGCTTAACCACTGGCTCCAAACCATTGCCCGTCAGCACCAGAAAAAGCGCCTGTCATCCACCTTTGTGTTGACCGACGCAGCCCAGCCAAAGGTGGTGCTGGGCTACTACGCGCTTACCGTGTGTACCGTACTCGGGGCAAGCCTGCCGCCCAAGCAGTCTAAAAAACTGCCCCATATCGTGCCGGGTGTAAAGCTGGGCCGCTTAGCCACCCATCGCGACTACCAAGCTCATAAACTCCTGCGGGTGGGAGAAACCTTGCTGATCGATGCCATGGTGCGCGCAAAACATATTTCAGACCATGCGGGCGGCTATGCCTTGTTTGTAGATGCCATCGACGAGCCAGCGGCGCGCTTCTATGAACGTTATGGTTTTGTGCGCCTTCCCGACCAAGCCTTGACATTGTTTCTGAAGGTGGAATCGTGAATGGACGGGCTGGAAGACACGGTGCCTATAGGTAACATTTCAACAATCAAACCGCTTGCTTCGCCTTAGGTGTTAGCTTCTTGGCGTTTTTAGTCCAGCCAATGTAGGGTGTCAAATACTATGTTCTATGCATGAACCAAGGTCTGAGCTTGTTTCTTTGCAAATCCCAGTCATTGAGCGACAGCCTAATTGCAGGCCTGAGGCATTTATGCGGGGGGCGGTACTTCGTAGAGGATTGGGATAAAAAAATGCAAATTTAGTGCATAATTAGTTCGTATATAGTTCTTGTGAGGTGATGTATGAACCTGGCAGTTGCACACAACAGCCCCGTTTTTGGCGGGCAGTTCATGGGGTTGATGGATTTTTTGCGGGATGGCGTCAACGCTGCTCCCATACTCTCGCCCAAACGGTTTTCGCAGGCCATGCATATTGACTTGCAAACCCTGGCGGGGCAAGCGCATGTGCATCGCAACACGATCAACCGGGCACCAGAGTCAGAGAGCGTGCAACGCTTTTTGCGCGAGGCAGTGCGCGTGCTGCGCGCTGCGACGGACGTTAACAAAGACGTTGCGTTGGCAATTTTTTGGTACCGCAACGAGCCACTGCCTGTCTTTGGCTACAAAACGGCCGAGCAACTTGTGGTGGATGGCCGCAGCGAAGATGTGCTGCGCTACGTGGCATCGCTAGAGGCAGGTGCTGCGGGATGATTTTTACCACGTTGGATGCGGTGGTGGCCTACCGTATGCACACACCCAAGTGGGCTATTTCGCCCACCAGTGGTGCGGGTGCGGCGGCGCATGGTGGCAGGTTGAATCGTGTGGGGCTGGAGGCGTTGTATCTGGCGTTAGAGACCGAAACGGCGATAAAAGAATACCAGCAGGTCTCTACGCTGTTGCCGCCTGGCACCTTGGTGAGCTACCAGTTGTCTGTGGCAAAGGTGGCTGATTTTCGGGCGGGCTTTCATGCCACGCACTGGAGCGCTCTGTGGAATGACTTTTTCTGCGACTGGCGGGCGCTGTGGTTTAACGAGCGCATTGAGCCGCCCAGTTGGGTCATAGCAGACGAGGCCATTGCGCAGGGCGCGCAAGGGATATTGTTTGCGTCGGCTATTGCACCTGGTGGTAGCAATCTGGTACTTTACCCGTCAATGCTCACGCCAGCAGATGCGCTAGGGGTGTTTGATCCTGCTAAGGCGCTACCCAAAAATCAGGATTCCTGGCGTTAGCGTCTTGGGCTACGGGCGGGCGGTTGGGCGTTTAGCGCTGTACATTTCAGCTAAACAGGAGACCCGTATGCAAACCACCATGATGGACACCCCACTCTCGCTCAACCATTTACTCGAGCGCGCGGGCACGCTGTTTCCGCAAAGCGAAATTGTCTCGCGCCTGCCCGACAAGTCTTTGAAGCGCCACAGCTATGCGCAGTGGTACCAGCGCACCCGTGCTTTGGCCGCAGCGCTCAAAGGCCTGGGCCTGCAAAAAGGCGAGCGTGTGGCCACGCTGTGCTGGAACCACTATGCCCACCTGGAATGCTACTTTGGCATTCCGGCGGCGGCGGGCGTGATGCACACGCTGAACCTACGGCTCTCCCCCGACGAGCTGGGCTGGATTGCGGGCAATGCGAAGGATCGTTTTTTGGTGGTGGACGACGTGCTGCTACCTTTGTACAAACAGTTCGCGCACCTGCACAGCTTTGAAAAAGTCATCGTCGTACCTTTCTCAGGTGCACCCGTGCCCACAGAATTTACCGACTACGAGGCGCTTTTGGCCCAGGCCGATGGCGCAAGTTTTACCTACGCGGCGCATGACGAAAACGACCCTGTGGCCATGTGCTACACCTCGGGCACCACGGGGCGGCCCAAGGGCGTGGCTTACTCGCACCGCTCTACTATTTTGCACACCCTGGTGGGTTGCTTGGGTGATTTTTGGGGCCTTAAGGGCACCGACGTGGTGCTGCCCGTCACGCCTATGTTCCACGCCAACTGCTGGGGCGTGCCTTATGGCGCGGTGATGATGGGCGTCAAGCTCGTCTTCCCTGGCCCGCACCTGCACCCGGATGATTTGCTCGACTTGATGACCTTGGAGCCGCCCACCCTGTCGTTGGGCGTGCCCACGATCTGGATGAGCTTGATCCAAACCTACGATGCCGCGCAAAAAGAAGACGCGCCCAACCAAGGCCGCTGGAAGCTGCCCAAGGGCATGCGCTCCCTGGTAGGCGGCGCGGCCGTGCCGCAGGCGCTGATACGCGCCTTCAACGCCCACGGCATCTGGCTGCTGCAAGGCTGGGGCATGACCGAGACCTCGCCCCTGGCAACCGTCTCCTACGCCAAGGCCGAGCTGGCAGGTGCCCCACTGGACGAGCGCTTGCGCCGCGCCGCCATGGCCGGTGTGCCCGTGCCCCTGGTAGAGCTGCGCCTGCGGGACGACGACGGGCACACCCAGCCGTGGGACGGCAAAAGCCCCGGTGAGATTCAGGTGCGCGGCCCCTTCATCACCGGCAGCTACCACGAGGTGCCGGTGGCTGAAGACAAGTTCACCAGCGACGGCTGGCTGCGCACAGGCGACGTAGCCTGTATGGACGAGCTGGGTTTTTTAAGAATCACCGACCGCACCAAAGACCTCATCAAATCCGGCGGCGAATGGATCAGCTCGGTCGATCTGGAAAACGCCCTTATGGCCCACAGCGCGGTAGCCGAGGCGGCGGTGATCGCCATTCCTGATGAAAAATGGAGCGAGCGTCCGCTGGCTTGCGTCGTCTTAAAGCCCGGCCAAAGCGCCAGCGCCGCAGAGTTTGGCGCGCTGCTGCTGGCCAGCGGTTTTGCCAAATGGCAGTTGCCCGACCGCTATGAATTCATCGAGGCAGTGCCGCGCACATCGACAGGCAAGTTCTGGAAGATGAAGTTGCGCGAGCGTTTTGCGCGTTAATGCACGTTAAGCATCCATGATGAACATCCGCGTTGATTGCTTGCGTCCAATGTGCGAGATAGTCAATGTATATTTGCTATATATTTAATAGCTGCTTACGCTATTATTTATTGGTCTGTAGCCTGATTTCTTGTGTAAAAAGTGCCATCAGGCAAGCGCGGCCAGCCTTTTACTCTGCCGCTGTATCAGTCGCGCAATGTCAGCCACATCCGCACTTGAGAGCTTGGGCCCCGGCTTGCGAATCGCCGCGCTGGCGATGATGCCGCGCTCTGCGAAGATGTGTTTGCGCACGGCCAGGCCAATGCCGCTTTGTTGCTCGTAGCGTGCCAAGGGCAGGTAGGCATCAAAAATGTCTTGGGCTTTGTCTTGCTGGCCGGCGGCGTGGGCCTTGCACACATCGACCATCATCTCGGGGTAGGCAAAGCCAGTCATGGCACCGTCGGCACCACGGATCAGCTCTTCGGGTAGAAACAAGCCGCCACCGTTGCCAGTGAGGATGGAGACGCGTTTGACTTCGCCTTTGGCACTTGCTGCGCGGATGGCGGACAGCTTGGCAAGACCTGGGCAGTCTTCGTGCTTGAGCATAACGCAGCCGGGCGAATTTTGCAAAATGCGAAGGACGACGGAGGTGGACATTTGCACGCCAGTGGCGACGGGGTGGTCTTGCAGCACCCAGGGCACCTTGCTGCCCACGGTTTCTTGCACCATCTCAAAGTAGGCGACGATTTGGTCGTCGGTGCGTACGGTGGCGGGTGGGGCTACCATCACGCCCGCTGCGCCCATGGCCATCACGCTCTCGGTCAGCTCGCGCATGGGCGCAAAGCCGGGGGCCGATGCGCCCACCACCACGGGCACGCGCCCGGCGACCCGGGTGAGCACCTGTTTGACGAAGCTGCGTGATTCTTCTGCCGTGAGCTTGGTGGTCTCGCCCATGATGCCCAGCACGGTCAGGCCCGTTACGCCCGCGTCCAGGCAAAAATCGACCATGCGGTCGGTGCTGGTCAAGTCCAGCGCGCCGCTGTCGGTAAACGGCGTGACGGTGATGAGGTATACGCCTGTGGCGCTGGCATTGAGTGGGTTCATGGCTTGTCTGCGCAAATCAAAATGCTAATTCTAGGTCTCTACAACCAGTCGGGTAGCTCAGGTGCTGGCCGTTTCCTTGCGCAAGAATTGCAAGGCCAGCGCTCCGACGATCAAGCCGTAGCCCAGCACGTCCGAGGCGCGGCCGGGGTAGACCATGGCAAACCCGGCGACGATCAGCATCCAGCGCTCTAGCGTTGTGGTGCGTTTCAAAGCCCAACCCTGGCAGCCCAGGGCCAGGGCAGCAATGCCCACCGTCGCCGTAAAAGTGACCTGCGCTATCGACCACCAGTTGGCAGTTGCCAGCGCCTTGGTCGAGCCCATCAACAGCAGGCCCTGGCCCGCAGGGTCGAGTACAAACATGAATGGCAGCAAGAAGGCAGGCAGGGTGTACTTCCAGGATTGCAGCGTGGTTTTATACGGGTCACCCCCGGTGATGGCAGCGGCGGCGAACGGCGACAGCGCTGTGGGCGGCGACACCTCGGACAGTACGGCGTAGTAAAAGATGAACATATGCGCCGCAAAATCGGGCACACCCAGTTTGGTCAGTGCCGGAGCGGCGATGACCGCGCAGATGATGTACGAGGCTGTGACCGGTACCGCCAGCCCCACCACCCACACCACCAGCGCAGTAAAGATGGCGGTAAGCAGCAGCGAGCCACCGGCATAGTCGATGACGATGGTGCTGAACTTCAAACCCAAGCCCGTCAGCGTGACCACGCCCACAATGATGCCCGCACCCGCGCAGGTGGCGGCGACATTGAGCACACCAATCGAGCCGCCCTCCATGGCCTTGACAAACGGCGACTGGAACAGGTGCTTGGCCCAGGAGCCTTTGCCCTGAAACAGCGCATAGGGCAGCAGGGCCGTGTCGCGGCGCAGCATGCTCGTGGCAAGCGACACCACGGTAGCCCAAAACACCGACAGCACAGGCGAGAACCCCGCCAGCATGAATGCCACGATAGAAAACAGCGACAAAAAGTGGAACCAGTAGTTTTTGGTCAAGTGCCACACCGTGTCTACCTTGTCAAAGGCCACGTTACCCATGCCGTATTTGCGTGCGTCAATCTCCACCATAAAAAACAGCGCCAGATAGAACAGTAGCGTGGGGATGATGGCCATCAACAGCACATCGAGGTAGGATATTTTGAGAAATTCGGCAATCAAAAAAGCCGCTGCACCCAGTACCGGTGGCGAGATGATGGCACCTAAGCCACCTGCCGCCAGCAAGCCGCCTGCTGCGTTTTTCTCATAGCCCACTTTGGACAGCATGGGGTAGGCCACGGCACCCAGGGTCACGGTAGTGGCCACGCCAGAGCCCGAGGGTCCACCCAGCAAAAATGAGGCCAGCACCACGGTGCGGCCCGCGCCCGTAGGCTTGCCACCCATGGCCGAAAACGAGAAATCAATATAAAACTTGCCAGCACCCGAGTACTGCAAAAAGGCACCGAAAATGGTAAACAAAATGATGAGCGAGGACGACACATCGACCGCCACACCGTAGATGCCCTCCAGCGTCATGTACATCACGCCGACCAGGCGACCTATTTCGTAGCCCTTATGCGTCCACGGGGCGGGCAGGTAGGGGCCGAGCAGGGCGTACAAAATAAAGCAAGAAGTGATGATCGGCATGATCCAGCCATTGGTGCGGCGCATGGCCTCCATTACCAGCAGCATCAGCGCGATGCCAAACACAATGTCCCAAGGCTCGGGCGAGGTGTTGCGGTCGGTAAAGTCGTCGCCACCCATGATGAGATAGGCGACGATGGCAATTGACAGCGCAGCGGCCAGCCAGTCCCACCACATGATGCGGTGGCGAAAGCGGCTGCTGACGGGAAACACCAGAAAGCAGATGAACAGCACAAAGCCCACATGCACCGGGCGCAGGGTTTGCGTGGGCACGATGGCGTAGGCCGTGTACAGGTGGAACACCGACATGCCAAAGGCTACCAGGGTGACAAACACCGCCAGCCAACCTTTGAGCTTGTTGGCCGCACCTTCTTCGGCTTCAATGAATTCTTCGGCCTTGTGCAGGGCCTCTTCGCTGACGACAACGGTGGGGGCTTGGCTCATTGTGGTGTGTGGGTTGTGCCCTCACCCCAGCCCTCTCCCAAGGGGAGGGGGAGCAAGATGGGGAGTGAAGTGTTTGGTCTTATTTCCTCTCCCTCTGGGAGAGGGCAAAGGTGAGGGCAGGCCTCAGTTGAGCTTGATGCCTTTTTCAGCAAAATACTTGAGCGCACCGGGGTGGAAGGGAATGGGCGAGGCGCTGGCTTTTTGGTTTTCCAGTTTGAAGTTTTCTGCCTCTTTGTGTACTGCAATCAGGTCGGCACGTTTGTCAAACAGGGTCTTCACAATGTTGTAGGCGGTTTTGTCGTCCATATTTTCATGGGCTACCAAAATGTTCATTACGGTAGCCTGCTTGTTGTCGGCATCCATGCCCTTGTAAACGTCTTTGGCAATCACATCTTCAATGTACAGGTTGCCGTACTTTTTATTCATGGCGGCTACGGCATCGGCGTGGTCTACCATTTTGAGCTTGGTGCCAGGCGTGTTGGCCAGATCGGTCACGCCCGCAGTGGGCAGCCCACCCACCCAGAAGAAGGCATCGATCTTGCCGTCTTTGATGGCGTTGACCGACTCGGCCACGCCCAGGCGCTCGCGTTTTAAATCTTTGTCTTTGTCCAGGCCAGCCGCTTCGATCACGCGAAAGGCCATCACCTCGGTGGCGCTGCCGGGTGAGCCGGTGGAAACGCGCTTGCCCTTGAGGTCAACCATTTTGGCCACGCCCCGGCCTTCTACGCTGACCACATGCATGCGGTTGGGGTAGAGCACCATCAGGGTTTTAAGAGGCACCTTGCCGCTTTTGAACTTGTCTTCACCGCGCAGGGCATCTTGCCCGGCATCAGTCATGCTAAAGGCGATATAGGGTTTGCCGGTGGCAATCAGCTTAAGGTTGTCAACCGAACCACCCGTCACCTCGGCAGTAGCTTGCATGCCGGGCACATGTTTGGACAGCACCGAAGCCATGCCGCCACCCAGTGGGTAATAAACACCGCCGGTGCCGCCAGTGGCAATGGAAATGTTTTGCGCCTGGGCGCTAACCGACAGCGCAAGGCTGGCTAAAAACAGGCTAAAGCTGGGTTTGAATGATGGCATGGAGCCTCCAAAGAATGACTGCGTCAGGCGGCGTAGATTGAATTAATTTTGGCATGTGCCCAAGCGGAGTAATCTACAGACTTTCCCTTGGAGGGGTATTACGTAGATGCGGTGGGGCGATGGTGTGCTTTTGGGCCATGCACGGTATGCCAGTTTGCATGGGCTTAAAAGCCCATCACTTTGGCTCGGGCGCAGGCTCCGTGACTTCGATGAGTTTGCCTCCTGAGAGCTTGAAGTGGAATTTGGTGCTGACCGGATTCATCCACAGGGTTTTGTCCGCAGGTGCGCGGCCAAACCCTGGCACGCCAACCGTGATCGTGGTTTCGTAGGTGCCATCGCCTGCGAGTGGGCTATTGACCGCGTAGTGCAAGCCGCTGCCGCCCCACATCGGGTGCAGCGTGCCAGACAGCTTCTTTTGGTTATCGCGATTGATGGTGCTGAATTTCACGTCTGCATAGGCAATGCGCGTCTTGGATTTTGGATCCACTGGTTTGACCTCGACGTGAAATATCTCGCCCGGCGCTACGGGGTGCTCCACCCACTTCGATCGATTGCCCATCCGCATCCACATGCTTTTCGCAGCTTCAAGCTCAAAGATGACGGTCATGCCACCAGCCCAGGTGCGACCAATCAAAACGGTTTTCTGGGTCGCGTCCTCGGCAGCGGCGAGGACTTTCACCACGGGCTCGGTCGTCTGGGCAAAAACAGGCAGGGTGCAAACGAGCGCCGCAGCAAGAGGAATGCATCGAAAGCAGGTCATGGCAGCTCCATTAGGTTTGAGATCAAGACATTGCGCCGGTTCCGTGCTTCTAACGGGTTAGGCAGCGCAGTCAAACTTTAGACCCGCCCAGCGCTGGGCGTGTTGATGTAGATCAAGCGCAGGATAGATACCAGCGTTCCAGCCCTCGCTGGTTTGCTGTGGTGGTGTAAGTTTGGAGCGGATTCGATCGGTGTTGAATCCAGGCCGATCGGGTACGTTCAGTCCGGCTACGCTGCCAGTGCGGGGTAGTCGGTATAGCCTTTCTCACCGCCCCCGTAGTAGCTGCTGCGCTCGCCCAGGTTGAGTGCTGCGTCTTTGCGCAGGCGCTGTACCAGGTCTGGGTTGGCGATAAAGGGGCGGCCAAAGGCGACCAAGTCGGCGCCGTGGGTGATGGCTTGTTCGGCAAGTAGCTTGTCCAGGCCGTTGTTGACCATCCAGGCAGCTTGGCCACCCGCCTCGCGGTAGGCGGCTTGCAGGGCGGCGTAGTCAAACGGGCGCTCTGGCAGCTCGCGGGCACCGCCGGTTGCACCTTCAATGATGTGGATATAGGCCAGCTGGAGCGGGGCGAGCTGGCGCACCACATACTCAAACAGCGGCTGCGGATCGGCATCAAACGCGTCGTTGGAGGTAGTGACGGGCGAGAGGCGAATGCCCGTGCGCGCGCCGCCGATGGCACTTGTGATGGCGCACACCACCTCTAGCAGCAGGCGGGCGCGGTTTTCAATGCTGCCGCCATACGCGTCGCTGCGCTGGTTGGAGCCGCGTTTTAAAAACTGGTCCAGCAGATAGCCGTTGGCCGCGTGGATTTCTACCCCGTCAAAGCCTGCCACGGCCACGGCATCGCGCGCCGCCGTTTGGTAGCTTTGCACAATGCCGGGCAACTCGTCCAGATGCAAAGCGCGTGGGGCCGAGGTCTCTACAAAGGCAGGCACGCCGTCTTTGATCAGCACGGTTTTGGTTTTGGCCGTAATGGCCGAGGGCGCAACTGGCTGGCCACCACCGGGCTGTAGGTCGGTGTGCGATACGCGGCCTACATGCCAAAGCTGCACAACAATCTTGCCGCCTGCCTGGTGCACCGACTGCGTGACCTGCTTCCAGCCCTGCAACTGCTCGGCGCTGTACAAGCCCGGCACATCCGAGTAGCCTTGGCCCTGGTGGCTGATAGCCGTGGCCTCGGTAATCAACAGGCCCGCACTGGCGCGCTGCGTGTAGTACTGCGCCATCAGCGGCGTGGGCAACGCGCCCGGCGCGCGGTTGCGCGTGAGCGGGGCCATGACGATGCGGTTGGCCAGCTGCATGCTGCCCACACGCACAGCATCAAACAGGGTCGATGTAGAAGTTGTCATAAAGTGTAGAGTCGTAAAAATGGCGGTCGTGCCAGAATAGTCTGCCGGAATGATAGCGTTGGAACTTTTCAAAACCCGGATCGTCAAATTGCAAGGTCTCGCAAGTGACTTGTGTTGCCTGAAAAATTTTGTCTCACCCCCATCAAAGGTGCTGTATGCCACCCCATATTCTCCAGTCTCTCCCACCCAATCAGGCCCGTCGTGGTCTGACCGTTGCCCTGGCAGCAGCGCCTGCGCTGTGGCTAGGCGCACGCGCGCAGCAGAACGTAGCCCGCAGCGCCACACCCAGCCAAACCGAGGGGCCGTTTTACCCGGTAGACATACCCAAGGACAGCGACTTTGACCTGCTGCAAAACGGCGCGTTGCAGTACGGACGTGGCCAGCCTAGCTGGGTCGAGGGCGTGGTGACTGATCTGCAAGGCAAACCGGTAACGGGCGCGCAGGTGGAAATCTGGCAGTGCGACGAAGCGGGCCACTACCACCACCCCGGCGACGGCGCTCGCGCCGACAAAGCCTTTCAGGGTTTTGGCAAGGTGATGGTGGGTGCCGATGGTCAGTACCGTTTTCGCACCATTCGTCCCGTGGCTTACGCTGGCCGTGCGCCGCACATCCATGTGAAGGTGCGGCTGGGCAAGCGCGAGTTGCTGACCACCCAGTTGTATGTACAAGGCGATGCAGGCAATGCGCGTGATTTTTTATGGCGCAACCTGCGCGGTGATGCAGACCGCAGCGCCTTGACGGTTGCTTTTACCCCCAGCCCGGACGGGCTGCGTGCGCAGTTTCCTATTGTGGTGGTGGCTTGATGCTTGCATGGGTAGCCCACGAAGGTGCGTATTTGCTATATTTTCAATAGCTGCTCACGCAATGTTTTAAAGGGTTTCAGTCCAATTTGTTACCTCAACAACATCTGGACGACACTTCAGCGGCACCTGAACGGCAGGCATTGGATGTATTTCAGGCACTCAGCAGCTTACCAAGCTCGCCACTGTCGATCAGCGCAATCAGGTCAGTCGCTCCGCCCACCAAACTGCCTTTGACAAACACCATCGGAAAGCTCGGCCAGCCGCACCACAGCTTGAGCGCATTGCGCGAGCGCCAGTTATTGAGATAGTTGCCGTACTCCAGATAGGTGTGCGCTTGCCCGGCAGCGTCCAGCGCCTTGCGCGCTTTTTTGGGAAAGGGGTTCATGCCCATGCCTACCACCACCACATCGTGCTTGGCCACTGCGGCTATCACCTCTTGCACAATGGTTTGCTCATGCGTAGCCACTTTGCTGCGAATTGCGGGATGGATATGGGCTTCGTCAAGAATGGGGCGTGGCATAGGGGCTTTCGGTACAAGATGATGATTTGTGAGTGTTATTTTTTAATCAACGCGCATAGCGTGAACGACAAAGCGTTTTTGACTGAAATTTCAAAAACGCCGCTCCAGCACCATTTGGTCACTGCTGCGGTTCATGCTAAAGCGGTTTAAAAAACTGTTGCCCAGCAGCCCCACGGGCATGTTGGGGCCCACAACGGCATCTACCTCGTACACCTCGACATCGCCGATACGAATCGATGAGAGTTTGACCAACCAGCCCTTGGCAATCCCGTTGGCGGTGCTCATTTGCACGGGGCGGCCTTTGGCATAGTCAATCCCCAAGCGCTGCGCGTCACTCATACCCAACGCTACTGTGGTGGCACCGGTGTCCACCATGAATTGCATGGTTTTGCCATAGATGGTGGCCTGGGTAAAAAAGTGACCACCACTGCCCAGGGGAAGCACAATTTTGTTGCCGTTGATGCTGCCCAGCTTGGCACCCAGACTGACGGGCGCTTCGCCCAGGTGAATGGGGCCGCGCAGGCCTTTAATCTCCAGCACAGCCTGCTGGCCAGTGACACTGATGACCTTCACACCCATATGGCTCTCACCCGCAGCCACGGCCTTGGGAGCAGCACCATCGACCACCAGCAGGGCCTTGTTGCCCAGCACACCGCTGAGAGAGACCGATTGGGCGCAAGACCAATTTGATAAAGCGCAAGCAGCTATAAAAAATAGAGCAGTTTTAAGTGGAATATGCATGCGTTCTTTCGCTGATCGTGTCTAAAGTAAGCCCTGCCCAAGCCAAGCCGCGTAGCGATTCAATCGCGGAAATTGTTAAAGGTCAGCGGCAGGTCTTCAATTTCTTTTTTCAGTAAAGCCATGGCCGCTTGCAGGTCGTCCCGTTTGGCACCGGTGACGCGCACGCTGTCGCCCTGGATGCTGGCCTGCACTTTCATTTTGCTGTCTTTGAGCGCCTTGACGATCTTTTTGGCTTGCTCGGTCTCGATGCCTTCACGCACCTTGGCGACCTGCTTGACCTTGTCGCCACCGATTTTTTGCACATCGCCTACGTCCAGGTAGCGCGCATCCACGTTGCGCTTAGTCAGCTTGGCGCGCAAGATATCTTCGACCTGCTGGAGCTGAAAGTCAGCATCGCCATACAGGGTGATTTCTTTGTCTTTGAGCTCAACTGCGGCGGAACTGCCTTTGAAATCAAAGCGCGTGCCAATTTCTTTGGCAGTGTTTTCGACTGCGTTTTTCACATCCACCATGGCGGGTTCACACACGGTATCAAAGCTGGGCATAGGTCATTCTCATAGGGGTGAGGGTTAAGCGGTGGCGCAATGCGACAATTGTGGCATGTTTGTAGAGAAAAACGTAGCCCTTAAGGCTCATAACAGCTTTGGCATTGTCGCCAAGGCCCAGCAGCTGGTGCGCATTGCCAAC
>JAYVJV010000206.1:0-20830 GCA_043769005.1 Polaromonas sp.
TGCTAAGCGCCAAGCCGGATTGAACCCGCCTGCCATCTGATACCGCCGCCTACAACGACCAGGCCTTGTACAGCGTCCAGCCACCGATCAGCACAAAACCCATTCCTGCTACCAGTTGCAAGGTACGTGGCGACACCAGGGTGCCCAGCCAGCTGCCCGCCAGCACGCCGATGCCCGCGCTCAATGTGAGTGCTGCGCTGGCGGCAAAAAACACCGTCCATTTGCTGACAGCGGCATTGCCGTCCGAGGCAAACAGCATGGTAGCCAGCTGGGTTTTGTCGCCCAGCTCGGCCAGGAAGACTGCGATGAATACAGTAAAGAAGGCTTGCAGTGCAGAGGTGGTCATGGCGAAATGGGGCGGGTAAAGGGATTACGCAAAGGGCAGGTGCACGGTTGCGCTACGCGGATCACTTAGATCAAGCCCTGGGCTGGTTCAGTGGTGTCTTGGCCTTGCCATTTAGCAGGTAGCCAATCAAATTGTCAGCGGCCAGATTGCTCATGGCCAGGCGGGTGGGCCTGCTGGCGCTGCCAATGTGCGGGGTGAGGACGACGTTTTTCAAGGCCAGTAGTTTGGGGTTGACCGTAGGCTCGCCTTCAAACACGTCTAGCCCGGCACCGGCAATTTTGCCTGCGGCCAGGGCTGCGGCCAATGCGTCTTCGTCGATCAAGCCGCCACGGCCAATGTTGATGAGGTTGGCGGTGGGCTTCATGCGGGCGATCTCGGCAGCGCCTACGGTGTGGTGGGCCTCGGCACTGTAGGGCAGCACCAGCACGATGTGGTCAGCCTTTGCAAACAGCTCTTCTTTGCTCACGTAGATGGCGCGCACGCTGGCCTCGGTAGCGGCATCCAGGCGCGAGCGGTTGTGGTAGATGACCTTCATGCCAAAGCCGTGCGCGCCGCGCCGCGCCACAGCCTGGCCGATGCGGCCTATGCCCAATATGCCCAGCGTGCTGCCGTGGATGTCGCTGCCCATGAACATGTTGTAGCTCCATTTGGTCCACTGGCCTGCGCGCAGGTAGGCCTCGCTCTCACTCACACGGCGGGCAGTGGCCATCAGCAGGGTAAAGCCCAGGTCGGCGGTGGTCTCGGTCAACACGTCGGGCGCGTTGGTGCCCAGCACGCCTGCGGCGGTCATGGCGGGCAGATCGAAGTTGTTGTAGCCCACGGCCATGTTGGCGCAGATTTTTAAAGCGGGGCAGGCGGCCAGCAGCTCGGCATCAATGCGCTCGCCACCGGTGGTGAACACGCCTGCCTTACCTTGCAGCTTGGCGATCATCTCGGCCTTGCTCCACAGCACATCGGCCTGGTTACTCTCGACTTCAAAGTGTTCAGACAAACGCGCGATGACCTCGGGGAAGTTGGCGCGGGCGATGAGGATGGCTGGTTTTTGCATGGCAAATTGGCTTGTAGCCCAGTAAATACTAGTGTAAGCAGCTATGAAATTAGTAGCGAATAATTTCTGCGCTACCGCACTAATGCAATAGGTGCAGAAGGCGCAGCCGCTACCGCAGCAGGCTTGGCCCTGCCGCGAATCGGCTCGGGGTGCCAGCCCGCAGTGGCCATCAACACGGCAAAGCCCAGCACATAGCCCACCGCCACATGCCAGCCGCCCTTGAGCCAGGCACCGACCGATTTGGCCTGCGGGTACATATTGGAGAGGGCCACGCCCGCGGACGAGCCAAACCAGATCATGCTGCCGCCAAAGCCCACGGCGTAAGCCAGCATGCCCCAGTCGTAGCCGCCCTGGCGCAGGGCCAGCGCCGTGAGCGGGATGTTGTCAAACACAGCGCTTAAAAAGCCCAGGCCCAGCGTGCTGGTCCAGGAGGCGACCGGTAGCTTTTCTACCGGCATCATGGAAGCGCACATCACCAAGGACAGCAAAAACACGCTGCCTTTGAAGGCATCGGGCAGCAGGCTCCAGGTGGGCTTGCGCCACACACTGGTCACCAGCACCGCCGCCAGCACCGCCATGCCGATGACGGGCAGCAGGGACAGTGTGGCAGGGCTATTGAGGTTAAACCACACGTTCGCACCCACCGCCGAAGCCAAGATAATCGCCACAATGATCAGCCGGGCGTACTCGACATGCGCGCCCGCCTTGGCATCTTTGAGGATGGGCTGGTAGGCGTGCTGCTGGCGTGCCGCGATCACGCCAAAAAACAGCAGCGCAGGCACGGCAGCAATGTAGGCGTCCAGCACCTGCATCGGGCTGACCCCGGCTATCCACAGCATGGTGGTGGTGGTGTCGCCCACCACCGAGCCCGCGCCACCCGCATTGCTGGCAGCCACGATGGCCGCCAGAAAGCCGATATGCACGCGCTTTTGGTACAGCACGGCAGCCATGGTGCCGCCAATCATGGCGGCGGCAATATTGTCCAAAAAGCTGGAGATAAAGAACACCAAAATCAGCATCACAAAACCGCCCTTCCAGTCGTCGGGCAGGTAGTTAGGCAAGATGGCGGGGATCTCGGACTTTTCAAAATGATCGGCCAACAGCGCAAAGCCCAGCAGCAGGCCCAACAGATTGGCCAGCGTCACCCATTCATGCGCTACATGCTTGGCCAGCGAAAAATCGGTAAAGCCCAGCTTATAGGTAGCTATCACCACCATGCCGGTGAGTGCCACGTACAGCGTCTGGCCGTGAAACAGCGCAACGCCCAGGAGCGTGAGCGCGAACAAAATAAATTCAACCGGAATGCCTGCGATGGTCATAGATAGTTTGAGTTCTGTTTGGCAAAAGGGCTCATTAACGCCCCGATCCTCAATTATGCAGGCTGTTCAATATCAAACACCTGGCGCAGATAGGCCAGGTATTTTTCGTCTTCGCACATATTTTTAGAGGGTGTGTCGCTCAGCTTGGCCACTGGCTGGCCGTTGCATTGCACCAACTTCATGACGATTTGCAATGGCACATGGTCAGGCGGGTCGCCCAGATCATTGGTGAGGTTGGTGCCAATGCCAAAGGCCAGTTGGCAGCGACCCCGAAAGCGCTGGTACAGCTCGATAGTGCGTGGCACGGTGAGGCCGTCACTGAAGATCAACACTTTGGTCTTGGGGTCCACCCGGTTGCCCGCATAGTGGGCAATCATGCGCTCGCCCCAGTTAAACGGGTCGCCGCTGTCGTGGCGTGCGCCGTCAAACAGCTTGCAAAAATACATGTCAAAGTCGCGTAAAAATGCGCTCATGCCGTACACGTCACTCAGGGCAATGCCTAAGTCACCCCGGTATTCGCGCGCCCACGACTCGAAAGCAAATATTTGGCTGTCGCGCAAACGCGGCCCCAGCGCCTGCGCGGCTTGCAGGTATTCGTGCGCCATCGTGCCCAGCGGGGTAAATCCTAATTTCATAGCAAAAAGCACATTGCTGGTGCCTGCAAACTGGCCTTTGACCGAACCGGTGCCCAGCTTGGCGGCCAGCACACGCAGCACCTCCTCGTGCCAGGCTTTGGAGAAACGGCGGCGCGTGCCGTAATCGGCGATCTTCAAGTTTTGCAGACCGTCAGCATGCAAGAGCGCAATCTTGGCATCCAGGCGCTTGCGACCATCTTGCAGGCGCGGCATTTTTTGGATGTTGCGAAAGTACACCTCGTTGACAATCGCCAGTACCGGGATTTCAAACAATATCGTGTGCAGCCACGGGCCTTGTACCGCTATGTCCAACTCGCCATTGGGCTGGGGCGTGATGGTGATGTATTTTTCGTTCAGGCGAAACAGCCCCAGAAAATCGACAAAGTCGCTTTTGATAAAGCGCATGCTGCGCAAATACGCCAGCTCAGAGTCAGAAAATCGCAGGGTACACAGCGAGCGGATTTCTTCACGTATCTCAGCTGCATACGGAGCCAGATTGATACCGGGGTTGCGGCACTTGAACTTGTACGCCACCTGCGCGCCCGGAAACTGGTGCAGCACCACCTGCATCATGGTGAATTTGTACAGGTCGGTATCGAGCAGGCTGGTGATGATCATAGTAGGGCCGTGTGCCGTGGGTTTGTCACATCGTACCAAAGCCTAGAGCCCGGGCTGGCGGGCTGCCCGGTATTTTTTATGCCGCCAAAATGCACTATCCGAGCGTGACTTTACTGATCATGCTGACAGTGCCGCCAGGATGTTTAGTCTCTACCCAGCGGCGCACGCGCTCGGCATCGCCCAGGCGGCTGAGTTTGCCTGCGGAGTCTAAAAATACCATATTGAGCTTGCGTCCGGCAATGCGTGCCTGCATCACCAAACACTGCCCGGCCTCCGAGATGTAACCGGTTTTTTGCAGGCCAATGTCCCACTCCGGGTTGCGAATCAGACGGTTGGTGTTGGTGTAGTTCAGTGTGCGCTCGCCCACCGCCACTTGCTGGCTGGGCGAGGTAGACAGCTCACGCAACTGGCTGTTGTTGGATGCGTAGCCTACCAAAATAGCCAGGTCGTGCGCACTGCTCTGGTTGCTGCTGGACAGGCCGGTGGGCTCGACGTAGCGGGTGTCTTTCATGCCCAGGCTGGCCGCTTTGGCATTCATCAGTTGCACAAATTTTTGCAGCCCTCCAGGGTGGCTGCGACCAATGGCGTGGGCAGCGCGGTTTTCGCTGCTCATCAGGGAAATGTGCATCAGGTCGCCACGGGAGATTTGGCTGCCCACACGCAGGCGCGAGGGGCTGCGCTTTTCGGTACTGACATCGTCGTCGGTGATGGTGATCAGCTCGCTCATGTCCAGGCGGGCTTCGCTAGCTACCACGCCGGTCATCAGCTTGGTGAGGGAGGCAATCGGTAGCACAGCAGAATCGTTTTTGCTAAACAACACCTCGTGGGTGTCCTGATCCACGATCAGGGCCACGCTGGAGCGCAAATCCAGCGCATCATGCCCACCGTGCAGACCCGCCAATTCGCCAAATGAAGGGCGCGCCGGAACGACAACCCGCACAATGTCGCGCGCGACGGGGCGCATGACGAATACACGTTTACCGTTTTTGCCTTTCACCATGACGCGCTGCATTTTGGCAGCGCGCGCGTTGGGCTTGGCTGTGGTGCGCATCACACTACGCTTGCTGGCATTGGCCTGCGCTTTGGTACTGCGGCTGTTTTTGGCGACGATGGCTTGTTTTTTAGTGGATTTCGCAATGACCTTATTAGTCACCACTTTCTTGGCACTGCGCTGCGTTTGCGCAGCTTCCGCGCCCGAACAAGCAACGCTGCCCAAAGCGATGCCCAAACAGAGCAAGCCCAAACATTTAGCGACAATTTTCATCAACTGATTCAAACCCGATCCTTCCGATACAGCCTGCATATAAGCTCCAAAGCAAGTTCTTAATAGTGAGCGAGTGTATATGCACAGATAAACTTATGCAATATCAATCACTTGCGTTACATACTTAAAATCAACCTAAATTATTAGCGTTAACCCTTATTAATTGTAAGCGAATAGATAGGTTTATAGCTTAAACAGTTGATTTAATTGATAAAAAATATTTTTCTTTGCTATGATTTTTGTGTCAAAACGGCCCAAATGATGCGCAGCGTCGCTTATTGGTGGGACCTACGCCGTTTCATGGGAAAATCCAGCCCTTGCCGTTTGCCATCGCGCAGACAGCCCATGCTCCTCTCCCGCACAATTTATATGTCCAACAATCTGCACCCCATGCTTAACGTGGCCGTGAGCGCCGCGCGCGCCGCAGGCGCCATCATCAACCGCGCTGCGTTGGACATTGAGTCGGTTCGCATCGCGCAAAAGCAGATCAACGACTTCGTCACTGAGGTTGATCAAAAATCTGAAGCTGCGATCATCGAAACCCTGCTTACTGCCTACCCCGGCCACGCTATTTGGGCCGAAGAGTCGGGCCGCGAGCATGGCGCGCAGGATTCAGAATTCGTCTGGATCATTGACCCGCTGGACGGCACCACGAATTTCATCCACGGCTTTCCGGTCTACTGCGTCAGCATTGCACTGGCCGTTAAAGGCAAAGTAGAGCAAGCCGTGGTGTACGACCCCACCCGCAACGACATGTTTACCGCCACCAAGGGGCGCGGCGCCTACATGAACGAGCGGCGCATGCGCGTAGGCAAACGCACGCACCTGAAGGACTGCCTGGTGTCCACCGGTTTCCCCTATCGCCCCGGCGACGACCTGCCCAAGTACCTGGCCATGCTGGCCGACATCATGCAGCGCAGCGCCGCCGTGCGCCGCCCCGGTGCCGCCGCGCTGGACCTGGCCTACGTGGCCGCCGGCTTTAGCGATGCATTTTTTGAAGCCGGCTTGCAGCCGTGGGACGTGGCTGCGGGCTCGTTGTTGATTCAAGAGGCTGGCGGTTTGGTGGGCAACTTCTCGGGCGAGGCCGACTTTTTGGAGCAAAACGAATGCATGGCGGGCAACCCGAAAATCTACGCGCAGATGGTGCCCTTGCTCAGCAAATACAGCAAGTTCGCCAGCGCGGGGGAAAAGGCCGGGCTGCGCCAGACGTTGACGCGGCCTGCGGTGGTTTGAGGCTTCGCCTGAGTCAGGCTTGACTTGCTCTTCGCGTGGGCAGGCCGGTGGTTCCACTTCTGCCATTCGACAGTCCTCTCGGTTAAGTCTTGTACGGGATCTGGCCGACGGCGTACTCAGCTACGCGGCTGTCCCCCATGGCGGCCTATGGCCGCCTATTCCTCCTTTATGCCGCTACGCTGAGTACACCGCCGACCAGCTCTCGCAAAGTAGTGGGTGATCTACCGTGTGACTCCAAACAGTTCCAGTACGCAGCTCTGGTGCTTGGCGTGTACGGCGCAGCGGCATAAAGGGGGAGCCCGCAGGGCGGAGGACAGCCGCGGAGCCGTACACGCCAAGTGCCAGAGCGAGCACAGAACAAGTGCCAGACAGTGCACAGACCAAACGCCAGCATTCCAGGCAATCAAACGCAAGCCATATCGCAGACACACTCAAGCCCAACGGTCGTGCCACTTCTCAGCGCTAGCTAAGCCGCCATCGCCGCCTTGGTAATCGCCTCTGTCGTCAGCGGCATGTCCCGCACCCGCACACCCAGCGCATCAAACAGCGCATTGGCAATCGCCGCAGCCACCGGCCCGTGCGTGGCCTCGCCTGCGCCCAGGGACGGCTGGTCGGGGCGGTGGATGATCTGCACCTCTACCTGTGGCACCTCGGAGAAGCGCAATATCGGGTAGCTCTCCCACGCAGTGCTTTGGATGCGCGTGCCGTCAAACTGCACGGCTTCTTTCAGCACCCAGCTCACGGTCTGGATGGCACCGCCTTCGATCTGGTTGGCGACACCGTCCGCACTGATCACCAGACCCACATCCACGGCAATCCACAGCTTGCGAACGCGCAGGTCTTGGCCTGCTTCTACGTGCGCGACGACTGCGCAGTAGGCCCCAGTGTTTTTGTAGCGGGTGCAGGCGATGCCCATGCCCTGGCCTTCTACCTTTTTGTCATGGCGCGCAGGCCAGTCGGCCATGTCGGCAGCGGCTTGCAGCACGGCGCGGGCGCGGGGGTCGCTGAGGTGGCGCAGCCGGTAGGCCAGTGGGTCTGTCTCCAAAGCAAGCGCTATCTCGTCCATCATCGACTCGCTGGCAAACACATTGCAATGCGCGCCCAGCGAGCGCAGTGCGGAGCTGCGAATGGGCATGGTCAGCACGCGGTGGTTCACGGCGCGCCAGTGCGCAAAGTCGTACAAGGGCACGGCGTTGCGCTCGGAGCCGCCGCCTGCAGCTAGCGGAGCGTTGACGGCGATTTGTGGGGCAAAGGGTTTTGCGAGCCGCGTCGCTGCCAACAGCACTGGCGTGCTGGAGCGGCCGGGGCGCATGCCGTGGCCGTTAGACCAAATGCTGTGCTGCCAGTCGGTGATGTTCCCTGTAGCGTCTACCTGCGCTTTCAGCTCTACCACCATCGCCGGGCCAAAGGGCGCGCTGCCCAGCTCGGACTCGCGTGTCCATTGCACCTGCACGGTGCGGCCAGGAACGGCGCAGGCCAGTAGGGCAGCGTCGCAGGCTACGTCGTCCGCGCCGTTGTGACCGTAGCAGCCTGCGCCTTCCACATGCTGCACGGTGATGCTGCTTGCGGGCATGTCGAACACCAAAGCCAAATCGGCGCGGAGGTTGTAGATGCCTTGGCTGTGCGTCCACACCTCTAGCGATGTGAGCTGGTAGCGCGCCAGCGCGCAGGAGGGGCCAATGCTGGCGTGGGCCAGAAAGGGGCGTGAGTAGGTGGCGCTAAAACTGCGCACTGGGCTTGGGCCGTGCGCTGCGCCGTGTTTTTCACCCACCACGCTCGTCTCTAGCGGCTGCGCGCGCAGATAGGTTGGCAAGTCATGCATAGGGGGAAAGGCAGCCGTCTCGCTCCATTGCGCCAGGATGCTGAGCTTTTTCAACGCCAGCGTAGCCAGGTATTCATCGTCTGCCACCACGCCCAAAAAACTGCCATCGCGCACGACCGCCACCACACCGGGCATAGCTTGCACCGCAGCAAGCTCCACACCAGTGAGCACGGCGTTGGGCGACGGCGGGTGCAGCACTCGGCCGTGCAGCATGCCGGGCAGCGCCATGTCGTGGATATAGCGCGGCTCGCCAGTGAGCTTGTCTGGTATGTCTAATCGGGGTGTAGACCTTTGAAATATAGCGTAAGCAGCTACATTTTTAGGAGCAACTACACTGCCCGCCTCCACTTGCAGCAAAGCATCGTCTACCAGTTCCCAGTAGCTGGTGGTCTGCGCATGCGGCTGGCCGAGCGCCCGGATGCTGCCATCCACCACCTCCAGTTGCTCGCATGGCACTTGCAGCCGCGCGCTGGCTGCTTGCAGGTAAATTTGCCGCACCTGCGCACACACCTGGCGTAGCGCGCTACCCGAGTCTTGCACCGACAGGCTGCCCGAGGTCATGCCTTCGTTCGGGCTGTCCACCGTATTGGCTGGCAGCATGCGGATGCGGGTGATGGCTATGTCCAACTCCAGCGCCACAATCTGCGCCAGCGCTGTGGCAATGCCCTGCCCCAGCTCTACCTTGCCGCTGCGCGCGCTCACCGTGCCATTGGCGTGGATAGACAACCACTGAGACAGGCGGCGGTTGGTTTCCAGGCTGCCGGGGAGCACGGGAGCTGGTACAGCGACCATGGTACTGGGCGACGGGCTAGGCGATGGGCTAGGCGATGGGCTGGATGCACGGGTGTTGCTCATGGCGCAGCGCCCATCACGCTGGCCGCCCGCAGCACTGCCCGCACAATGCGGTTATGCGCGCCGCAGCGGCACAGGTGCTTGTCCAGAGTCGCCCGCACCTGCGTCTCGCTCGGCTGCGGGGTGTGCGCCAAAAGCGCCGTAGCGCTGATGAGAATGCCCGAGAGACAGTAGCCGCACTGCGCCGCCTGCTCGTCCATAAACGCCTGCTGTAGCGGGTGCAGCGTCCCGGCTGCGCCATGCAGTTGCACCAGCCCCTCCACCGTCACCACCGCCTTACCCTCTGCCGCCCACAGCGGTGTATCGCAGGCGGGTACCGAGGCACCGTCCAGCAGCACATGGCAGCTTCCGCACTGGTTGGCACCACAGCCAAAGCGCGTGCCTTTAAGGCCCAGGTCATTGCGCAGCACGTACAGCAGTGGGGTGTTGCCCTGCGCCTGCACACTGCGCTCAGTGCCGTTCACTTGGAGTTTGACAAGGCTGGGAATCATGGGCTGGTAGCTATCGTCTGCTGGATTTTTAGTATGGTACAGCCGAATGATCCACGATAATCGTCTGCACTGGCTTGAACCACACTTTGAATGGAACCCTTTTTTGTCTGATAACGCGAACCATACGCCCATGATGGCGCAGTACCTGGGGCTCAAAGCGGACTACCCCGACACGCTGCTCTTGTACCGCATGGGCGATTTTTACGAACTGTTTTATGCAGACGCTGAAAAAGCGGCGCGTTTGCTGAACATCACGCTGACGCAGCGCGGCCAGTCTGCGGGTAGCCCGGTGATGATGGCGGGTGTGCCCTTCCATTCGGTAGAGACCTATCTGGCGCGGCTGATCAAGCTGGGCGAGTCGGTGGCGATTTGCGAGCAGGTGGGCGAGGTAGGGGCCAGCAAAGGCCCGGTGGAGCGCAAAGTGGTGCGCGTGGTCACCCCCGGCACGCTGACCGATACCGAGTTGCTGAGTGACAAAACCGAGTCGGTGCTGCTGGCCGTGCACCAGGCTCCGCGCAACCGGCTGGGCCTGGCCTGGCTGGCGGTGACGCAGGCGCAGATTCAGTTGGCGGAGTGTAGCCACGACGAACTGGCCGCCTGGGTGGCGCGCATTGCGCCCAGCGAGCTGATCTACAGCGGCGATGTCACGAGCGCATTTGAGCAGCAGATCAAGGCGCTGCGTTTTGCCTCCAGCTTGTCGCTCACTATTCGCCCGGCCTTTCAGTTTGACAGCGGGCTGGGCAACACGAAGCTGTGCGCGCAGCTACAGGTGGCCAGCCTGCAAGCCTTCAGCGCCGATGAAGCCGTGCACGCCCACGCCGCCGCATCGGCCCTGCTGGCCTATGCCGAGCACACGCAGGGCAAGGCGCTGCCGCATGTGCGCAGCCTGCGGGTGCAACGCGATGACGAGCTGATTGACCTGCCCTTGACTACGCGGCGCAACCTGGAACTGACGCTGACCCTGCGCGGCGAAGACTCACCCACCCTCTTCTCGCTCTTGGACACCTGCCAAACCGGCATGGGCAGCCGAGCGCTGAAAAGCTGGTTGCAGTCGCCGCTGCGGGCGCGCACGGTGGCGCAGCAGCGCTTGCAGGCCATCACGGCGCTGCGCTCTGGTGACAGCGGCGGACATGCCGCCAGACTGCGTGACAAACTCAAGGGCATCAGCGATGTAGAGCGCATTACCGCCCGTATTGCGCTGCGCCAGGTGCGCCCGCGTGAGCTAGTAGCCTTGCAGCAAACGCTACAAAAATGTGAGCTACTTACGCTACATTTTAAAGGGCTAGAGGCTGATTTTTCATCTATTTCCAGCGCGCTGGAGCCGCCAAAGGGCTGCGCAGAGCTATTGCAACACGCCCTGCTGTCCGAGCCCGCCGCGCTCATCCGCGATGGCGGCGTAATAGCCAACGGCTTTGATGCCGACCTGGACGAGCTGCGCAATATGGGCGACACCTGCGATGCGTTTTTGCTCGATTTAGAAGTGCGTGAAAAGGCCAGAACCGGCATAGCCAACCTGCGCGTGCAGTTCAACAAAGTGCATGGCTTCTACATTGAAGTCACGCAGGGCCAGCTAGATAAAGTGCCCGATGACTACCGCCGCCGCCAGACGCTAAAAAATGCCGAACGCTTCATCACACCCGAGCTGAAAACCTTTGAGGACAAAGCCCTCAGCGCGCAAGACCGGGCGCTGGCGCGCGAGAAATATCTGTACGAGCAACTGCTGGACCAACTGCAAACCTTTGTACCCACCCTCTCCCAATGTGCCAACGCCATCGCCACGCTGGATGCGCTGTGCGCGCTGGCCGAACGCTCGCTTACTTTAAATTGGTGCGCGCCGCAGTTTGTGAAAGAGCCGTGCATTGACATTACTGCCGGCCGCCATCCGGTGGTGGAGGCGCGCCTGGCCGAGCTATCTAGCGGCTCGTTCATCGCGAATGACACGGCTTTCAACGCCAAAACCCGCATGCAGGTCATTACCGGCCCCAACATGGGCGGCAAGTCCACCTACATGCGCCAGGTGGCCATCATCACGCTGCTGGCCTCCATGGGCTCCTACGTGCCCGCTGCCGCCTGCCGCCTGGGGCCGATCGACGCGATCCGCACCCGCATTGGCGCGGCGGACGACCTGGCCAACGCGCAGTCCACCTTCATGCTGGAGATGACCGAGGCCGCGCAAATTCTGCACGCCGCCACGCCGCATTCCCTGGTGCTGATGGACGAGATTGGCCGCGGCACCAGCACATTTGACGGGCTGGCACTGGCATCGGGCATCGCAGCCTACCTGCACAAGTCGCAGGCCTTCACGCTGTTTGCCACGCATTATTTTGAACTCACCGAGTTTCCGGCCCAGCACCACGGTGCGGTGAACGTGCATGTGAGTGCCGCCGAAAAGGGCCATGACATTGTGTTTTTGCACGAGATCCAAAGCGGCCCGGCCAGCCGCAGCTACGGCATCCAGGTGGCCATCATCACGCTGCTGGCCTCCATCGGCTCCTACGTGCCCGCTGCGGCCTGCCGCCTGGGGCCGATCGACGCGATCCACACCCGCATTGGCGCGGCAGACGACCTGGCCAACGCCCAGTCCACCTTCATGCTGGAGATGACCGAGGCCGCGCAAATCTTGCACAGCGCCACACCCCATTCGCTGGTGCTGATGGACGAGATTGGCCGTGGCACGTCTACCTTTGACGGCCTGGCGCTGGCATCAGGCATCGCAGCCTACCTGCACAAGTCGCAGGCCTTCACGCTGTTTGCCACGCATTACTTTGAACTCACCGAGTTTCCGGCCCAGCACCACGGTGCGGTGAACGTGCATGTGAGTGCTGCCGAAAAGGGCCATGACATCGTGTTTTTGCACGAGATCCAAAGCGGCCCGGCCAGCCGCAGCTACGGCATCCAGGTGGCCAAGCTGGCGGGCGTGCCCGCAGCGGTGGTGAACCACGCGCGCCATGCGCTAGCCGCGCTGGAGACGCAGCAAAGCAGCGCCAAGGCGCAGGTCGATCTGTTTGCAGCACCACCTGTGGATGCTATACATTCAGTAGCTGCTTACGCTCTGAAAATGGCGCTGAACGACGTAAACCCCGATACTCTGAGCCCCCGCGAGGCACTGGACGTGCTGTACCAGCTGAAAAAACTCTCTGTCAAACCCTGAAAGAACACACCATGACTTACTGCGTCGGCATCAAACTCACAGCGGGCCTGGTTTTTCTGTCCGACTCGCGCACCAATTCGGGCCTGGACCAGATCAGCACCTTCCGCAAAATGATCGTCTACGAAAAACCCGGTGACCGTTTTATGACCCTGCTGTCCGCTGGCAATCTGAGCATCAGCCAGTCGGTGCGCGAAATATTGCAGGTAGAGCAGATCAAAGACGAAGACGGCGAGCCGCTGACCATCTGGAACGCCAAGAGCATGTTCGATGCCGCCCGCGTGCTGGGCTCGGCCGTGCGCCATGTGCACACGCGGGATGCCGAGTCGCTGAAAAACGCGGGCGTGGAATTTAACGTCGCCCTCATCTTTGGTGGCCAAATAGGCACCGAGCCGATGCGCCTTTTCCAGGTGTATTCGGCGGGCAACTTTATCGAGGCAACCCCTGAGACTCCGTATTTTCAAATTGGCGAGTCCAAGTACGGCAAGCCCGTGCTGGACCGCGTCATCACCCCCGGCACACCGCTGGACGAAGCGGCCAAATGCGCCCTGGTGTCGATGGACTCCACGCTCAAGTCCAACCTCTCGGTCGGCCTGCCGCTGGACCTGGTGGTCTACGAAGAAGGTGCCTTGCAAACCGACAAAATTGTCTGCATTGAAGAGAGCAATCCGTACCTGCAAATGCTGCGCGGTGCCTGGGGCAACAAGCTGCGCGCGATGTTTGACAGCATCGAAGACCCGGTGTGGAATGGCAGCCATACCGACACCCCGATCAAGTCGGCCAACTTGCGCAGCGAGGTGTTGAAAAAAATTCATACCCCGAGTGAGAAGCTGATCTGATGCTGCTCATCTTCTCGCACGGCAACAGCTTTCCGGCCAGCACCTATGGCGTGCTGTTCGCATCATTGAAAAAGCGCGGCTTTACCGTCAAAGCGGTAGAAAAATTTGGCCACGACGCGCAGTACCCAGTCACCGATAACTGGAAGCATTTGGTGCAACAGCTTACCGACTTCACCCAACGCGAAGTAGACAAGCATGGCTCGCCTGCCTACTTGGTGGGCCATTCGTTGGGCGGCTTTTTAAGCCTCATGTGCGCGGCCCGCCACCCCGAGCTGGCCCAGGGCCTGGTGCTGCTGGACTCACCACTGCTTGGCGGCTGGCGCGCCACCACGCTAGGTGCCATCAAGTCCACCGCCCTCATTGGCCGCGTGTCGCCCGGCGCAGTAAGCCAAGGCCGCACACACGAATGGGACAGCGAAGAGGCAGCCTACGCCCACTTCAAAAGCAAACACGTCTTCGCCCAATGGGACGACCAGACTCTGCGCAACTACGTTACCCACGGCACCCACAGCGCCAACGGCAAGCGCGTGCTCAGTTTTAACCGCGAAGTAGAAACCCAGATCTACAACACCCTGCCCGACAATCTGGATGCCCTGCTCAAACGCCACCCACTCAAATGCCCCGCCGCATTCATAGGCGGCAGACAGTCCGCAGAAATGAAGCGCGTAGGCACCGTACTCACAGAGAAAATCACCGGCACCAGAGGCGACACGCCAGGACGCATGATGTTTATGGACGGTACGCATCTGTTCCCGATGGAAAAACCGGTGGCAACGGCGGCGGCGATTGAGGCTATGGTGGGTGCATTTACCTTATAGCTACAGCGGTTGTAGCTCAAATAAAAATGGCACCCATAGGTGCCATTTTTTTGAATCACGGCAGCCTCACATCAGACCACTTTGACCGAGATGTCGGGCAGCCCGTCAATATGCCCCAGCATCACATCGCCGCGCACCACCGGGCCGACGTTCTCCGGCGTGCCTGAATAGATGATGTCGCCAGCCTTGAGTTCAAAGGCCTGGCTCAGACGCACGATCTGCTCGGCCACGCTCCAGATCATGTGGGTCAGGTTGGATTTTTGTTTGCCCACTCCGTTGACGCTGAGGCTGATGCCAGCCTGACCAATGTGGCCGATCTGGCTGACGCGGTGGATCGGGCCGATGGGGGCGCTCATATCGAAGCTTTTGCCGATTTCCCAGGGCTTTTTCTCGTCGCCCAGAGCGCGCTGCAAATCGCGGCGGGTCATGTCCAGACCTACGGCATAGCCATACACGTGGCTCAAGGCATCCTGCATGCTGATGTTTTTGCCGCCGGACTTGAGCGCGGCGACCAGTTCAATTTCGTAGTGGTAGTTTTTGGTGAGTGTGGGATACGGGTGGTCTACTGTTTTACCCGGCGCAATGTACTGGATAGCATCGGTAGGCTTTTGAAAGAAAAACGGCGGCTCGCGCGTGGGGTCGCTGCCCATCTCGCGGGCGTGGGCGGCGTAGTTGCGGCCAATGCAGTAAATGCGGCGCACCGGAAACACCTCACTGGTGCCTGCTACAGGGATGGTGACCCCCGCAACGCTAAACGGTGTGGGCGCAGCGCTGTTGGCGGTAACGCTGGCGCAGCCTGCGGCCATGGCACCACCCAAGGCGGCGGTGCTGGTGGCGATGAGGTCTCTACGGTTCATGGTGGTATCTCCTGGTTAATTGATCACATGCTAAACCGTTTGCGCAATCGGTGCGATCCGCGTTACTACGGATGCTATGGATGCAGGGGATACACGCTACGCGCGCAGACTGGCCGCAGCCTCTTGCAGGTATTGCGCCCGCGTTGCGACAATGGGGTTGACCCGTTCAGACAAAAACCCCAGTTCGTCGTCGTTTAACTGCCCGCGCAGCAGCTTGTCCAACGGGCTGGCCGCAGCCTGTGCACGTTGCACCATGTCGGCAACCTCGTTCGCCAGATAGGCGCGTGTGATGCCCGCCAGACGCGCCAGCTCCGTCCAATGCTCGGCTTCAAACCAACCAGGGCGGTATTCACCCAGCAGGCCCATGGACAGCGTTTGCTCGGGCAGATAAGGAACAACGCACAGCAAGTCATACAGAGGCGCGGCCTGCCAGCCATCCTGGTACAAAAAGGAATAGTTTTTGGCGTGCGCGTCCTGGTTGCCAATCAGAAAGTTAAACAGCCAGGCGCGCAGGTGGGCGCGGCGCGACAGGGCGGGCACAGCCAGATGGTCGCAGGCTTTGAAAAAGTCTTCAGTGTCAATGCCTGCGTTGTGGCTGCCGTACTTACGTTCACGCGGCAGGTTGAGCAGTTGGCACATGTCGATTTGATGGATGCGCCGCACCTGCTGGCCACGCCGCAGGCGATCAAAACGCGCGGACACCAAGGTACGCACGCCGCCAATGGTCATCACCGTGGTGTTGGCGACTGACAATCCCAGCACCCGTGCCAGTTGGGCGCAGGCGTATTCGTTGGCTGGCAGCATGGGGTAACGCGCATCGGTGCTGTCGGGCTTGAAGATGTGGGTGGATGCGGCGCGGCCATTGGGGATTTTGAAGCGCTCGCCTATTTCTTTGGCGCGTGGGTCAAACCACAGGGCAAACTTGTCTTGTGCACCAGCGAGTGACAGGCGCGGCAAGGTGCTCTCATGGTCAATCATGAAGGCTATCGCATCAGCCCGCTGGCGCGAGCTTTGCATGCCCTCGGCTAGCTTGTCGTCGGGCAAGGCAATGTACTGGGCTGGCGAGAGGATGGTGCCAAACGGTGTCAAGGCATAGGTGCCAGTCAACTCCTGGCCCAGCGCAGCAAACCAGTCTTCCATGCTGCGCGGGTAGGGCTTGATGCGTGCGGCCACATGCTGGGCATAGGACTCTTCGGGCAAGTAGTTAATAAAAAAATTATTTACAGCTTCGGTCTCAACCACAATGCCTTTGGTGCACTGGAAATGGGGTGACAGCGGCACAACTGGACTGCGCGAAAATTCCAATTTCCATTTAGTAAAATATGGCTGCATAGAGCCGACCAGCTTTTCGTCACAATACAGGTTCATTTGCGCCCTGCCTCCAGCGTAAAGCGAAGCCCTAGCTGCGCGGCCACATGCAAAGCTTTTTCTAACTGGATGGTAGGTTTTCCGCTCTCTAAATGGCTTAAAAACGGCACACTGACAGCACACAAAGCAGCGGCCTCAGCCTGAGTGAGTGCAGATTTTTTGCGGGCTTGGCGAACGAGTTGACCAAATTGAAGGCTGTTCAAATTAGTAACGATCTAATAAATATTGCCAAATTTTACATGAAACTTGTGAAATATAAAAGAGCTATTATATTTTCTATGAATTTGATAAAAATTGCTGAATTTTATTTGATCGTTTATATTTCATTACTGTACATAACGCTTTGGTATGTTTGAACTCTTTGTACTTTCAGATGGTTTGTACGCCCCGGCACTTGGGGTGATTGGCTACGCGGCTGTCCTCCGGGGCGGCCTATGGCCGCCGCCTCCCCCTTTATGCCGCTACGCCACTCACCCCAAGCGCCAGGGCAACGAAGATGGTTGAGCCGCAACGGTCAAACTCTCACCATCTCCGCAAGATCCCAAAATGAACAAACCAATCCCGTAACAAAGATGCACACAGCGCATCACGGTCAAGTCGTCAAATCACCCAGCCCACTTCACCCACCCCGTCCAAGCCGTGATCAACACCACCACACCAAACACAATCCGGTAATACGCAAACGGCACAAAACTGTGCGATGAAATGTAGCGCAGCAACCAGCGCACACATATCCACGCGCTGATAAACGAGAACAGCAAACCCACGCTGAACATAGGAATATCAGCCATGCTGAGTACCGCACGTTCTTTGTACAGGCTGTATACCCCAGCACCAATCAACGTTGGCATAGCCAGGAAGAACGAAAAGTCCATTGCCGCCTTGCGCGACAGACCCAGCAGCATGCCGCCAATGATGGTGGCTCCACTGCGGCTGGTACCCGGCACCAAGGCCAGGCACTGCACCAAGCCCACTTTCAGCGCGTCCATAGATGTCATCTCGTCCACACTGTTCACGCGCACAGCAGATGCGTTAGTCTGCTGCCTTTTCTCAGCCCACAAGATGATGAAGCCTCCAATAATGAAGGTAGTAGCTACCACCACCGGTGTGAATAAATGCGACTTGATAGCTTTGCCAAACAGCAAGCCCAGCACCACAGCGGGTACAAAGGCAATCAGCACATTCAGGGCAAACTGCTGTGCTTGCTTGTCGGTAGGCAGCGCCACGATAGTGGAGTGGATTTTTTGCCAGTAGACCAAAATTACCGCAAAGATGGCGCCAGTTTGAATGGCGATATCAAACACCTTGGCCTTCTCATCGTCAAATCCCAGGAGCGCACCCGCCAAGATGAGGTGGCCGGTAGACGAAACGGGCAAAAATTCGGTCAACCCCTCCACAATACCCATGATTGCAGCTTTGATTAGTAACGAAATGTCCAAAAAAACTCCTCAAATATTTTGTAGTAGCGGCACGCAGCGCGTAAACCCATATCGTTGAGTTTAAATGGTAACGGTTTTGCCCCACTCAAATGACTCGTCTGCGGGAAAACCCACTCCCTGCGCATTTTCATAAACCCGTATGCTGGAAAATAACCAGTTTATCGAATTGGTTTTTACTTCACTCAACCTGAGGAGACTTTTTTATGCGTTCCAATGCATTGCTTTTTTTTACTGTCCTTCTGGGCAGCGCATTCTTAACGGCATGCGGCGGTGGTGACTCCACCCTGGCGAGCACCCCCACACCCGTAGCTCCTGAAGAATCGCGTCCACACGACACTCGCACCTTTACCGCAACGGCGACCAGCACATTTGCCGCTATGGCAACGGCCACAGGCGACACCAGCGATGTCGCTTCCACCAGTCGATGGGCCGGCGTTTTGGGCGGTGCGGCTTACCGCGTTGAAGTACCTGTCGGCTGGAACGGCAAACTGGTCATGTACGCCCATGGGTTTGCAGGCACTGGCCCGGCACTGGGTGTTAACAACCCCTCCATTCGGCGCTACCTGATCAATAACGGCTACGCATGGGCAGCATCAAGCTACAGTAAAAACTACTATGACGTGCGCGCGGGTGTTGAGGACACCAATGCGCTTGCCTTGGAGTTCAACAAAATCGCGGCGGCCAATTCGCGGCCCCTCGCCGCCCCCTCGAAGTACTACATTACCGGCCACTCAATGGGTGGACACATCACGGGTGCGGCTATCGAAGCCGAAGCAGCTACAACCGCCAACAACAAGGTGGCCTACAACGGCGCAGTGCCCATGTGCGGTGTGATGGGTGATACCGAACTGTTTAATACCTTTGCGGCCATGCAGCTTGCAGCACAAGCTGTTGCGGGCCTGCCCAGCTACCCCACCAACAAATGGCCTGAAATCTCAGGCCAGGTAAACAGCGCCTTGTTCTCCACCTTCAATGCTGCGCAGATCACGCCGACCGCGTTGGGTGCCAAGTATGCCAACGTGCTGCAAAACCTCACGGGTGGACCGCGTCCTTTGTTTGACTTTGGCCTGGCAAATGGCAGAAGCTTCCAAAGCGCATATGGCACATTTGGCAGTGACGGTACGCTCGACGGCGTGTTGACTAAAAACATACTGGACACTAACTCCATTACCTACACCGTCACCGGCGATGCCACTTCCACTGCGGCTTTGAATGCCTCCATCCCCAAGCTGACGTCCGCACCGGACGCCAACCGTTTGCGGACCGATGGACTGCGTTGGGTTCCCAAAATCAATGGCGAATTCAAAATTCCGGTGGTATCTATTCATACTCTTGGCGATCTGTTTGTGCCATTCAATATGCAGCAGGTGTACCAAAAGCGCACAGCAGCTAAAGGCAATAGCACCTGGCTGGTACAGCGAGCAATTCGCGGCGTGACACATTGCGATTTCACCGTTGCCGAGCAAGTGGACGCTTTTGATGCCATGATCAGATGGGAACGTGACGGTGTCAAACCCGCTGGGGATGATGTAGTGACACCAGCCACAGTGGCTGCACCTACCTATGGTTGCACCCATACCAAAAATACGTTAGGCCCAGATGATGTGGGCACGGGAGCTGCGGCGTTCAGACCAACTGTGGCAGCGATTGCAGCTTGCCCGGCACCTTAGATCGGCTTGAACCTCAGCACTGAGGTTCTTTTGGTTTTAAAACACCTCGCAGGTAGACTGTAGGCAATTTGGCCAGCAGTTTGCCAGTCAGGTGTTTTTTTATGCCACTTTTTTATTCGTAGCGCAGCGCCTGTATCGGCAGCAGTTTGGATGCCCGTCGTGCAGGATAAAAGCCAAAGAACACGCCCACCACCGCAGAAAACACGGTAGCCAGCACGATAGAAGAGACCGTCATGCTGACCTCCCAGCCTGCAAACTGGCCAACCGCCCAGGTGGCCGCAGCGCCCAGCAGCACGCCTATCGCGCCGCCGATCAGGCTTAAGGTAACGGCTTCAATTAAAAACTGCGCCAAAATATCTTTGCCTCGCGCGCCCACCGCCATGCGCAGGCCGATCTCGCGGGTGCGCTCGGTCACACTCACCAGCATGATGTTCATGATGCCAATGCCGCCAATGATCAGGCTGATGCCCGCCACGGCCGCCAGCAGCAGCGTCATCACGCGGCTGTTCGCCTCTTGTGCCTGCAAAATTTCGGTCAGGTTGCGGATGGAAAACGGGTCATCCGCAGTGCTGCCGGGCTGCACCTTGAAGCGCTGGCGCAGCAACTCCTTGATGTTGTCCTCGGCCGCCTTCATGCTCTGGCCTTCCTTCACCTTCACGCTGATCGACCCCACGCGTTTGAACCTGGCGCCGCTGCCGCCCTGAACGCGGTTGCGGTAGGTTGTGATGGGCACCATGATGAGGTCATCCTGATCCTGCCCCATCGAATTCTGGCCTTTGCGCGAGAGCACGCCCACGATGGTGACTGGTACCTTCTTGATGCGCACCACCTGGTCCACCGGGTCGGTGTCGCCAAACAACTCGCGCGCCGTGGTCAGGCCAATGATGGCCACTTTGGCGGAGCCCGCCATTTCAGCCGCCTCGAACAGACGGCCACTGCCCAGCGGCCACTCGCGAGCTTCCAGATAGTCGTTGGTCGAGCCCAGCACCGACGTGCTCCAGTTCGCATTGCCCGCCACCACCTGCGCACCGGTGCGCGAGCTGGGCGCCGCCACCTGCACCTC
>JAYVJV010000207.1:0-2233 GCA_043769005.1 Polaromonas sp.
GCGATTCGCATGGGGCCGCGCTGAAGTAAAAACCAGCCGCTCTCATTTCTTGCTCAGGTCCCGGTAGGCGGCAGGTAAATTTAGGGCGGGGTGCACCCAGCCAAACAGGGCGTAGCCACCAAACTCTGGCATCGGGTTCTGCTGCACGGTTTGCTCCAGCGTCAAGCCCTTGTCGACAGCGGCCTGAACGTTCTTTTGCACCGCTATCAAGTAGTCAATATGCCACTGCAAGTCGGCACGTGTCATGGCAACACCGTGGCCAGGGATGATGCGAGCGTCTGCTGGCAGAAATGCATAAACGCGTTTGAGGGTGTCCAGCGTCGCGACCAGATTGCCGTCCAGTAACCACGGCAGGGCGGGTTTTGCGGCAATCACGGCGTTGCCTGCCCACATGACCTTGGACCGGGGCTCCCATACCCAAAGGTCGCCACCGGTCTGAGCAAAGCCAAAGTCGATGATGTCCACCAGCTTGTCACCTAAATCTATCGTGACGGTGCTTTTGGGTGCGACCAGTACATCGCCCGTGCGCGCCAGGATGGATTCAATGCCACGGCCAGCGCCCAGGTTTTTGATCATGAATTCTTTGTCTGCGCCCAAGTGCGTGTTCATGTAGGTGCGTGTATTGGCATGCTGGACGATGCGGGTGGATGGCGACAGATACATGTTGCCGTAGGCGTGATCACCATGAAAGCTGGTATTGACCGCGTAGGTCAGGGGCTTGCCGCCTAGTTTGCGGCTCAGGTTTTGCACCTGCTGGTTCAAGCGCTTGTTGAGCATGGTTTCAATCAACAAGGCCCCTTTGCTGCCGACGATCAGGCCACCGCTGGTGGCGGCTGCGACACCTTTCAAATTGAGTTCCCGGGCGTTGCTGGCATAAAAAGCAAACACTCCGTCGGCCAGTTTTTCACCCTGCATTTGAACGGTGTTGCCGTCCCAGATAGGCTCGGTCGCCGCTACCATGGGTGCAGCACCCAAGCTCAAGCTTGTCGCGAAGACCAAGTGAATAACAGTCTTCTGAATCCAGGTAACTTGCATGAAATTTCTCCTTGAAGGTTGCAAAATTCAAGAATAGCTTCTACATTTTTGCAAATCAATTCAAAATTTTTGCAATATTCATTTGCATATTTGTAGCTATGACGAACCTGAATGACTTGCTTTACGTCGCTACAGTGGCTCAAACCGGGTCACTGGCGGCGGCGGCGCGCGCACTGAGTGTCAACCATGCCACCGTCTTCAGGCGGATTGCCCAGGTTGAAAAGGAATTGGGCGTGCGTTTGTTTGAGCGTAGTGGTGGCCGCTATGTGGCCACCGCTGCAGGGGAGGAGCTCGCGCTGACCGGTGCTGCGGTGCAGCGCACGGCAGCGCAGTCGCTGCTCAAAGTGGCGGGGCGGGACTTGCGGCCTAGTGGCATGGTGCGCATCACTACCACCGACAGCATTGCCACTATCTTGCTGAATCCGGTGGTGGCCATATGCCGAGCACGCCACCCTCAAATTAGCTTACAGATTGACATTCACAACACCATGCGCGATTTGACCAAACGCGATGCCGATATTGCCGTTCGTACAGTGATGAAGCCGCCGGAATACCTGGTGGGAAAATGCGTTTCAGCCTTGGCGTTTGCGGTGTACGGTCAAGCGAAGTACTTGGACGAAAGCGCCGCCAGCGAACTTGCTGCCCATCACTGGATCGCTTTGGGGGAGTCGTATGAGCGCCACCCCTCGCTCAAATGGCTGCAGAAGTTTGTACCCCTGGAGCAGGTGGGTTTGCGCATTGATGGTTTCGTAGGCGTAGCCCGCGCATGTGTTGAGGGTCTGGGGCTTGCTGTGCTGCCATGCTTTTTGGGCGACAGTGCGCCGCAGTTGCGCCGCGTGCAAGATTCAGCTCAAGATTTGGCCACCGAGCTGTGGGTACTGACCCACCCCGACCTGCACAAAACGACTCGGGTAAAAGCCATTTTTCAGATCTTGCACCACGAATTGGCGCAGCTTGGCTCCTTACTGCAAGGGCTCAGCAAAAACTCCAGTTGATCGCCACAAAAATGGACAAGGACGCAAGAAAACAGGCCTCAAGCGGCCTTCTTGGCCGTACTGCGCTGTGCTGACTGCCACCAGGCCACACACGCCCGCGCCAGCGCTGCCGTGCTGTCAACACACTGGGCGCGCAGGCGTGATCGCACCGCGTCGAGTGCCAGAGGAGTTTCAGTGCAGGCCAAAATCACCGCTTGCGCGCC
>JAYVJV010000208.1:0-13509 GCA_043769005.1 Polaromonas sp.
GCAGGCAATATGGGTGTGGCCCAAGGCATGGGCGTGCTGCTTGACTTGGCGGAGCGACTGCGCAGTAGAACTGACATTGGTTTCTTGTTTGTAGGGCGCGGCAGCGATGTATCGCGTCTGCGCACCGATGCCGATAAGCGTGGCCTAGATAACGTAGCATTCCATGACGAGATCGATCCCGCAGAAATACCTGGCCTTTACGCCCAATGCCACATTGGCATAGTCGCTTTGGACTCACGGCACAAAACGCACAACATTCCAGGCAAGTTCTTGTCGTACATGCAAGCCGGGCTGCCCGTGCTGGCGAGCATCAACCCCGGTAACGATTTGGAAAGTATGATTCTGCGAGAGGGTGTTGGCAGAGTTTGCACCGATCAGTCTGTGGAGAACTTGCAGCAGCTGGCGTTGGAACTCGTAGCCGAAGTAGCTACTGGATCAGGGTCTGCAAGCAACTCGGCTTTTGCCGAACGCTGCAAGGCACTTTCTGCGAAACTGTTTTCACCTGAGGCAGCGGTTCGGCAGATTGTTGCTGCTTTGAAAAAGTAGACTTCTAGCGTTTGTCTGGTGAGAGTAATTGGCTCTTATATTCATAGCAATTGAGAATTCAATGACTACAAATGACAAACAAGCCCTCAGTTCTCTTAACTGGCGGCGTTGGCCACCCTGGCAGCCATACTGTTGTCGCCCGTGTTCGACGCTCCCGAGTTCGACACCAAATGACGCAAGTTATTGATTCATATAGGCCCAGCTTTAAACTTGCCACTACAACAGGGTCACTTGAGCGTTTGGGGTCGGTTTTTTGATGTTCAAATTAACCTATCCCGAGCTGGAGCGCTGAATTTTGCAGGGACGACTAGTGACATGCGTCCTTCAGGCCGTGGCCAGCACGCTAGCCAGCCAAGTACGGCACCAAGCAGCGCCTTCGGTCTCTGGCATCAAGCCTTCCGAGGCATTGTGGCACCACACATCACCCAGGCGCTGAGCGCCCAGGCCCGATAAACGCGCATCAAACTTTTTGCCACCCATACAAAAGGTTTGCATATAAACGCTGTCTCCCAAGGCTATCACACCATAGCGCACATGGCCTAAAAAGCGGGGTTGCGAATCCAATGCGTCATACAGCGCACGGGCGTTGTCGGGCACATCGCCGCTGCCATAGGTGCTGGTACAAATCAAATACAGGGTTTGCGGATCGTCAAAAACGCCGATATCCAAGTCATCCATGGCCTGTACCTCGATGTCGGGTACCAAGTCTGCGCAGTCCATCTGTATGGCTTGGGCCACGTATTCTGCGGTGCTCGTCATGGTGCCGACGAGAATTTTGAGTTTGGTCATTTGCGGGTACTTCAAGGATTCAAGTTATAATCATAGGCTTTGCAGCGTGTCGCTGGCCCGGTGGCTATGCCCGCATGTCTCAAACGCCGCAAAAAAATATCTACCCCACCCGAAGGAACACATTATGGTCGTCATTCGACTCTCTCGCGGCGGCGCTAAAGCCCGTCCTTTTTACAACATTGTGGTGGCTGACAAGCGCACCCGCCGCGACGGTCATTTTATCGAGCGTTTAGGTTTTTACAACCCCATCGCTATCGAAGGCGAAGAGGGTTTGCGTATTGCACAAGACCGCCTGACCTACTGGAAAAGCGTGGGAGCACAAGCCTCGCCGACCGTAGAGCGTTTGGTATCGCAACTGGCCGCCAAAACCAAAACGGCTTGATTGCCTGCGCGCATACCCTGATGGCGTACTGGGCGCGAGCTGCATGAAGCCTGCTCTGCCTTGCCTGGAGCCTGCGGTTCTTCCTGCCGATGCCATCGAAGTGGGCCGTATCGCCGATGCCTGGGGCATCAAGGGTTTTTTTAAAGTCATCCCCTACAGCGCCTCGCCCGAGGCGCTTTTTTCTTCCAAACGTTGGTATTTGCTGCCGCCCGAACCGCGCCAGGGCGTGGTGCAGTCCTCTCAAGACGCGTCCTTTAGCGGTTGTCAGCTTATCAAAGTGCGCAGCGCTAAAGAGCATACCGATGTGATCGTGGTGCAAATCGACGGTTGCGATGATCGCAATAGCGCAGAACTGCTTAAAAGCGCTCGTATATTTATAGCTAGAAGCGCTTTCCCTACGGTCTCTAGCGACGAGTTTTACTGGGTGGATTTGATCGGTTTAGCTGTGCTCAACCGCCAAGGTCTGGCACTGGGTGTGGTTACCGACCTGATCTCCACCGGGCCGCAAACCGTACTGGTGATCCAGACGCAAGTCGAAGGAAAACTGCGCGAAACCCTGATACCTTTTGTCTCGGTCTATGTGGACGATGTGAGCCTGGAAAACCAGCGCATCACCGTAGATTGGCAAAGCGATTATTCTGATTGACACCCGCTGTGCGCTTGCTGCGATAGTAAGATCGAAGCTGCCATGCGTTTTGATGTCATCACCCTGTTCCCGGAGCTGTTTGCGCCTTTCATGCAAACGGGCATCAATCGCCGTGCCTTTGAGGCGCAGGCCGATGGCAGCAAGCTGGTAGACCTGCGTTTTTACAATCCACGGGACTTTGCACTGGGCAATTACCGCCGTATTGATGACCGCCCCTTTGGTGGCGGCCCAGGCATGGTGATGATGGCCGAGCCGCTGGCGCGCTGCATAGAGAGCGTGCAGGCCGAGCGCTGCGATGCCTGCCCGGTGGTGCTTTTCTCGCCCATAGGCCCGGCATTGGCCCACGCCCAGGTGCAGCAGTGGTCTGATAGCCAGGGTGCCATTTTGATCTGTGGCCGCTACGAGGGCCTGGATCAACGCTTGATAGATCACTTTGTCATGCAGCAGATCAGTCTGGGAGATTTTGTGCTGTCGGGCGGCGAAATTGCCGCCATGGCCTTGCTAGATGCAGTGGCCCGCCTGCAACCCGGGGTGTTGGGCGATGCCCAAAGCCATGCGCAAGACAGTTTTAACCCGGCGGTGCAGGGCTTGCTGGACTGCCCGCACTACACCCGCCCCGAGGTCTGGCGTGGCCAAGAGGTGCCGTCTGTTCTGCTCTCTGGCGACCATGCGCGGATTGACCGCTGGCGTGAGGCGCAGCGCCGTGAGTTGACCCAGCGATTGCGTCCAGATTTGCTGTAAAACCATCGCTTCAATGCGTCAAACTGCACTTAAAACCGTTTTGTAGCATATCAATAAGAGTTTGCCGTGCGGAACCAGGCCGTCGGTGCTAGACTCAAACCAAGCATTTCAGCCCACCATAAGCTGCACCACTAGCACCATTCCAAGCCATGACAACACGCAGCATTGCATCACTCTTCAACGCCTTCGCCTGGTCTGTGTCGACACTGGCTTGTGGCGCTTGGGCGCAGTCGACAACGCCTGAAAACACCGGCAAAGTGGGGCTGGGTATCGTCTTCAATAACGAAGCTTACAAAGACGTGGGGCTTAAAACCAGTCTGATTCCCGCGCTGCAAATCCAAACCTCTCGCTTTTCCTTGCGCGGCACCAGTGCCGAATACACCCTGAGTAATCCTGCCAATTCCAGCTATTCGCTCAATTTGCGGGCCGATTTACTGTTGCAGGGTTACAAATCTTCTGACGCTGCCATTTTTACCGGCATGGCGCAACGTAAACCCAGCCTGCTGGTGGGTGTGGGTAGCAAGTTTCTCACCCCGGTCGGTCAGCTCTGGCTAGAGGCGGGTGCTGATGCATTGGGTCATAGTAAGGGCCTGCGCACCGAGGCGGGGCTGGGTTGGCGGATGGATACCCGTTCGGCATTAGGTAAGTGGTCGCTCTCGCCCTATGTGAGTGCTCAGCACAACAATGCAAAATTGACCAACTACTATTACGGCGTGACCAGTTCTGAGGCCACGGCGGGCCGAGCGGCCTACGAGGCAGGAGCTGCCACCAACTTTAACCTGGGCCTGTCAGCCAGTACCGAGCTGAGCTCCAACTTCAGCCTCGTGCTGGGCGCGCGCTACCGGGGCTATGGAGCCAGTATCCGCCAAAGCCCCTTAGTCGACGGTGCCGGCGGCTTGAGCGGCACGGCCTCGGTGCTCTACCGCCTCTATTGATTGCTCTGCTGAGGGGGCCTTTTTCGGGCTATAATCGAGGGCTTTTCGATCCTCTACCCGCCGCGACACACTGCCAGCGCCTGATGTGGTGCCCCCACAGCGCTGATTCCACAGTGATAAAAGTCGCCCCTAGCGTAGCCGGCATGACCGAAAGACCTGTAAGAGAACCTCTATGAACTTGATCGAAACCCTCGAAAAAGAAGAAATCGCCCGCCTGGGTAAAGTCATTCCCGTATTTGCCCCCGGCGACACCGTGATTGTCAACGTCAACGTGGTGGAAGGTACGCGTAAGCGCGTGCAGGCCTACGAAGGTGTGGTGATTGCCAAGCGTAACCGCGGCCTCAACAGCAGCTTTATCGTGCGCAAAATCTCCAGCGGCGAAGGCGTGGAGCGTACGTTCCAGCTGTACAGCCCGCTGATTGCCAGCATCGAGCTTAAGCGCCGTGGTGACGTGCGCCGTGCCAAGCTGTACTACCTGCGTGACCGCAGCGGCAAGTCTGCACGTATCAAGGAAAAACTCACCCGCTCGGCTGGCAAAACCGCCGCTGCGCCTGCGGCTGCCGCCTAAAAATCGCGTTGCCCCCGACCAACCGCCAACGCCTTGCGCTTTGGCGGTTTTTTTTTGCCAGGTAGGACGGCCGCTTGAAACTGCTCTTGGTTCGCTTCATCGTTGTATATGGCTTTTGTTTCGCTCTCCAAAATTCCCAACTTTGACCACCGCAAGGTGCCCATCAAGGGCTTTGATACGCATCTGGCCGCAGTTCCTGCGCAGGCCTTGACGGCACCTGCTCTGCGCGCACGTTTTGCCAAGCCTCCCATATGGGTGCCCGAGGTACGCGAGGAACCCAGCTTTAGCGACCGCTCTGCGGCGCAGGCGGCCGTGCTGATAGCCATTGTGCTGCCCGGTAGCAAGCTGCTGGGCGCTCCCGTACGAGAACCCACGGTACTGCTCACGCGCCGTACCAGCCATTTGTCGACCCATTCTGGGCAAATTGCCTTTGCCGGCGGCAAGGTAGATGCCACAGATGCCGATGCCACGGCCGCTGCCCTGCGTGAAGCCGAGGAAGAGGTGGGTTTGGCTCGCCAGTATTGCGAGGTGCTGGGCTGCTTACCCAGCTATGTGACGGGTACAGCCTTTCATATCACTCCCGTGGTCGCGTTGGTTCGCTCAGGCTTTACGCTGCAGCCCAATCCGCAGGAGGTGGCCGATGTGTTTGATGTGCCCCTGTCTTTTGTGATGAACCCGGCCAACCACGCCACCCATCTGCTGCAATGGGAGGGCAATGTCCGGGAGTACTTCTCCATGCACTGGCAGGGCAGCGCCAGTATGCCGCAAGACCGTTTCGTGTGGGGTGCAACCGCCGGGATGCTGCGCAACCTGTACCGATTCCTCATCGCTAAGGCATGACATCTGTTAACTATCGCGCTATGATTGCGATAGTTCACGGATACTTTGCCCCTAATCTAGTATGAGTTTTTTTGCCATTCTTTTTGCCTTGATGATCGAGCAAGTGCGCCCGCTCGCACTGGGAAATCCGGTGTACGAGGCCGCGCGCAGTTGGGCCAGCACTGCCCGCAAAACCCTGGACGCAGGGCAAACGCCGCACGGCTGGTTGACCTGGAGCGCCGTGGTATTGCTGCCCGCCTTGGTGGCTTTGCTGCTGCACTGGGTGCTGGTCTGGACCCTGGGCTGGTATGGTGCGGTTCTGGTATTTGCGCTGCATGTTGCAGTGCTGTATGTGACGCTGGGGTTCAGGCAATTTAGCCACTACTTTACCGTCATGCGCAATGCCCTGGAGGCGGGTGACGAAACGCTGGCGCGAAACACCTTGGCGCAGTGGAAACGGGTTGATGCCAGTGACCTGCCTAAAACCGAAATCGTGCGCCATGTGATCGAACACTCCATTCTGGACGCGCACCGCCATGTGTTTGGCGTTTTGGGCTGGTATGCCTTGCTGGCAGCCTTTGGCTTGGGGCCCGTGGGCGCTATTGTCTACCGCATGAGCGAGTTTGCACTGCGCTATTACAAACTTCATAGCATGCATGAAGGCAGCTTGCTGGTGAGTCCGTCTCTCCTGGCCGCCGCGCAGCAGGCCTGGTTGGTGGTGGACTATGTGCCCGCACGGGTGACGGCGCTAGGCTTTGCGATTGTGGGCAATTTTGAAGAAGCCATTGACAGTTGGCGTAATTTTTCCAACCGCCTGGGCCGCTCGGTCGGGTCGCAAAGTTTGAGCGAAAACGACGGCATTATCCTGGCGGCCACTTCAGGTGCTCTCAATGTGCGTTTGGGTGGCGAAGCACTGAAAGAGGTGCTTGGCTCTACTGCTACGCAGGCCATGCAAGCCGATGGCACCATGCCACCGGGTTTTCGGCCAGGAGCCGCAGAGCCTGCGCCTGAGACCAGCGCAGGCCGCGAGCCTGCAGTGGCCCACCTGCGCAGCGTCGTGGGCCTGGTGTGGCGCAGCGTTGTGCTGTGGATGCTGCTGCTGGCACTGTTGACCCTGGCGCGCTTGCTGGGCTAATCGTGCACAGGCTTCAGTATGTTTTGGGGGCATTCATTGCAGCAAATAGATCGCTATATAGTTTGTAGCGCCTTGCGCATATATCTAGTTGCTTAGGGGCTGATTTAACTGCTGAAATCACGCCACAACAGGGCTCGTGCAGGTGTGTGCAGTTGTAGAACTTGCACTGGCCCAAATGCGCTGCAATGTCGGGCATCAGGCTGGCCAATTGGGTCGGCTCAATGTGGTGCAGGCCAAACTCCTGGAAACCGGGGCTGTCGATCAGGGCCGTGCGCCGCGCTGCGGCTGCATCACTTGGGCTTTCAGTGGCTGCCGCAGTTCCAGCGGCATCTTCTACCCAGTACAGCGTGGTGCTGGTGGTGGTGTGTTTACCCGTGTTCAGTGCTTGCGAAATTTCATTGGTGACTACGCGTGCTCCGGGGGCCAGCAGGTTGATGAGCGTACTTTTGCCGCTGCCGCTGGGCCCCAGGATGAGGGTGGTTTTTCCCTCCAGATGGCGCAGTAAATGGGCCTTGTCCACGTCACTGGAGAGCCGCAAACACAAAGGTAGCACACCATAGCCCATGTGACGGTAGGGGGCCAGGCGCGACCAGGCCACTTCAAAGGGTTCGGGCAGGTCGCTTTTATTCAGCGCAATCAGGGGCTTGATTTTGGCAGCCTCACAGGCGATCAGCGCGCGGGTGAGCTGGTGCTCGGAGAATTCAGGTTCGGCGGCGATGAGGATCAGCACTTGGCCCAGGTTGGCCGCAAACTCCTTGGTACGAATCTCGTCCTGGCGGTACAGCAGGTTGCGCCGGGGCTCTACCTTTTCGATGGTGCCTTCGTCGGTACTGGGTAGCCATTGCACCTGGTCACCCACCACGGCGCGCGACTTTTTGCCACGCGGATGGCACAGGGTACGGCTACCGTCGCTTAATTCGACCATGCAGTGGCGGCCAAAACTGGCGACCACCAAACCGCTTTGCATGCTCATTACGGTGCGACCAGTGCATCCACCGCAGCGGCGCATTCAAAATCAGTCAGGCTGATACCGCCCACATCATGGGTGTTGAAACGCACCACACAGCGGCTGTAATGCACGCTCAAATCGGGGTGATGGTTGTGCCGCTCGGCGACAAAGGCGAGCGCGTTGACAAAACTGATGGTCTCCAGGTAGTTGGCAAACTGGAATGTTTTTAAAATCGCCACGTTTGCGCCATCGCCATCGAGTTGCCAGCCTGTATGATCGACCAATTTTGCTACGATTTCAGTAGCTTTTAGCGAGCGCCTGGTCTGCGTTTCCCAGTCTTTTTTAGTCAAAATACTGCTCATGCTGCCATCCTGGCAAGGCGCTCTGAGGCGGGTGGGTGTGAATAATAAAATTTCACAAACAGCGGGTCCGGCGTGAGGGTTGAGGCATTGTCTTCATACAGCTTGAGCAACGCACTTTTCAAATCCTGTCCATTCGTTTGTGCCACTGCATAGGCATCGGCTTCAAATTCATGCTTGCGTGAGAGCTGCGCGAACAGGGGCGAAATAAACACAGTAAACACAGGCACGGCCATCATGAACAGCAGCAGCGCCAAGGCATCGTTGCCACCGTCGGGCGAGGGGCGCACCGACAGCCCCAGATAAAACCAGACCTGCTGGCTCAGGTAACCCAATAGCGCAAAGCCTGCCAAGCTCATGGCAAACATGCTCACAATGCGTTTGATGACGTGTTTGTGCTTGAAGTGGCCCAGCTCATGCGCCAGCACCGCATCCACCTCGCCAGGGCTGAGCTGCTTGAGCAGGGTGTCAAAAAACACCACCCGCTTGCTGGCACCAAAGCCGGTAAAGTAGGCGTTGGCATGCGCGCTGCGTTTGCTGCCATCCATCACAAACAGGCCCTTGGCCGCAAAGCCGCAACGCTGCATCAGCGCCGTGACGCGGGTTTTCAGAGCCTCGTCTTCCAAGGGCAGAAACTTATTGAACATCGGTGCAATCACCGTGGGGTAAATCACCAGTAGCAGCAGGTTAAAACCCATCCAGAACAACCAGGTGTAGAGCCACCACAGGCTACCTGTCGTGCCCATAAACCACAGAATCAGCACGGCGATGGGCAGGCCGATCAGTGCGCCAATCAATGAGGACTTGAGTAAATCGAGCAGCCAGAGCTTGAAAGTCATTTTGTTAAAGCCAAAACGCTCTTCAATCACAAAGGTTTGGTACAGCGTGAACGGCAGGTCTATGATGCCCCCGATCACCACAAAGCTGCTCAGCAAGGCCAGTTGCTGCCACAGGCTCGCGCCCATGACCGCCAGCAGGGTTTGGTTCAACCAGTCCAGGCCACCGAGCAGCGTCCAGCCCAGCAGCACCGCAGTGCCAAAAGCCAGCTCCAATAAACCAAAGCGTGATTTGGTCATGGTGTAGTCCGCTGCCTTTTGGTGTGCCGCCAAAGTGATGCGATCGGCAAAGGCGGCTGGCACGGCAGCACGGTGCTGCGCGACATGGCGCATTTGGCGAGTAGCGAGCCACAACTTGAGCAGCACGCCTGCCAAGAGGGCTAGGGCGAAGGCGAGGGTGAAGGACAAGGGGGAAACAGATGGCATCATGGCAGCGATTTTAGGCGTTATGTCAAACCCACGCGTCGAATCGGTGAAAATGCAGGCTATGACTGCCCATACCCACCTTGCCGCGCCAATTGCCATTCTCAAAAAATCCGACCAAAACCTGGTCTGGCTGGACTGCGAGATGACCGGGCTGGACCCCAAAGAAAACCGCTTGATCGAAATCGCCGTAGTGGTCACCAACCCCGATCTGAGCATCCGCATAGAAGGCCCGGTACTGGTGATTCACCAAAGTGAAATCCAGCTGGCCAAAATGGACAAATGGAACCGCAATACCCATGGCAACAGCGGCCTGACTGCCAAGGTGCGCGCCAGCAAAATAAAATGTCCTCAGGCTGAGGCGCAGATCATCGACTTCCTCAAACACTATGTTCCCGCAGGCAAGTCGCCTTTGTGCGGCAATACCATTGGTCAGGATCGAAAATTTTTAGACCGCTATATGCCCAAGCTGGAGGCATTTTTCCATTACCGCAATCTGGATGTCAGTACCCTCAAAGAGCTGGCCAAGCGCTGGTCGCCCGAGGTGTACAAGGGATTCAAGAAAAAACAAAAACACACAGCCTTGGCCGATGTGCATGAATCCATTGAAGAGCTGATTTACTACCGCACACATTTGCTCAAATAGTGCTCGCAAGTCTGGGCCGCAGCACAGGCCCATAGCCAGCTGTGCGCTTTGCGTTGCGCCCCGCCTTTTTGGCTATTTTCCAATCGCAGCGCTGCGCCAGGCCTTGGCAGCGGCTTGCATGTCGCCACGCTGCTCGGCTAGCTCCGCCAGGGCACGCCAGGATCTGCGCTTGAGGACATCGTCTTTGGCATCTAGTGTTGCCAGGCTCAGCAGTTGCTGCGCTTTACCCCACAGCTCGCGCTTCATGCAAGCCATGCCAGCCAGATATTGCAGTCGGCCGTCATGGGGTAGTTGGCGCTGAGCCGCTTCTATCTTGCCCAGCCAGACGGTGTCGATGGTCTCGAAGGTGGCTTCCAGAGCCTGTACCAGACGGCTTTGCACGTTGTCGTTGAGGCTGGGGTAGCTATCCCATGCGCTTTGCAGCCATTGGCGGGCACGCTGTTGCTGCGCGCTGGCTTCTGGTGTGCCTGCGCAGACGTTGACCAGGCGCAGCGCGGCGTGGGTGGCTACCTCGTGTTGCATGCGCTCGGCAGTGGACAGGCCGTCCCAGGCACGCTGGATCTGCGCAGCATCGTGCGCGTCAGTGAGGGTATCCATAGCCAGGCTGCGCAGCATGCTTTGTGCAGCGCTGGGTGAGAAAGCGCCGTGTTTGGCGAGCAGACGGGCGGTGTCCAGGGCCACATGGCTTTGCTTGGCAAAACGGGCGGCGCGCAGTTTGAGGCGTAATGCCAGGGTACGGCGTTGTGCGCCCTGGGGCAACTGGGCCAGGTGCGACAGGGCGCTGGTGGGGTCGCGTTCGTTCAGGGCCCAGCGTGCAGCGCGCAGTTGGGCCCCTTCGTGCACGGCACTGGCGTTTTTGGGCAAACTTTGGCTCAGTGCCGCCTGTAACTGCGCATCCCGCAAAGGCAGGTCTTGCAGGGCTTGGGCGGCCTCGGCGGCTACCAAGTGGGCCATGGCCTTGGCTTGCGTGCTGTGCGCCACACCTTCGCCCAAAGCGCCTGCATGCTGAGCCGACTCGATGGCCAACTTGCGCGCGCGGCTAAAACGCCCGGCCAGTAAATGCGCCATGGCCGCTTGCAGCTCGGTATGCATGGCGCGTTCACGCTGGGTTGTGCGCCAGGCTTTGGCTTGGCTCGGCAGATCCAGTAAAGCCGCCAGGGCGCGCAAGGCCAGATGCAGCAGCACAAAGGCCGCGACCAAAAGCAGCAGTACCAAATTGAGCGACATATCCACCCGGTGCGGTGGCCAAAACAAGGTCACCATGCCCTCGGAATTGGAGGCAAACAGCGCAATGCCCACGGCGGCGGCAAAGATGGCTAAAAACCACAGGGCGGCGCGCATGCTGGTGTTGCCAGGTGTGCTTAGCGGCCAGCGGCCGCAGTGGCCAGCGCGGCCAGGGTGTCGTCAACGCGCGGCAGGTCTACCGCGCGCATTTGCGACTGGAGTTGCGCCACCAAGGCCTGGGCCTGCTGGGTGGCGCGCTGGCTGGTGTCAAAGTAGTTGGCCAGGCTGGTGGCGGCCTGGGCCAGGTCAGCATGGCTGGCCTCGCCCTGGCGGGCCAGCAGGCCCAGGCGGGCGTTTAAGATTTTGAGCTTGAGGTTTTCGCGGATAAAAAAGCTTTGCTCGGGCGAAAGGAGCACGCCCTGAGGGTTGTCAATCTTGCTCACCCGCACCAGGCCACGTGCTTCGTCACGCACGGCACCCGCCACTTTTTGTAGCCAAGCGGGCCAGGCCGACAAGTTGCTGGTGGCGTAAGCCGCTGCATGGCTAGTTGCGTCGCTGGCAGCACTACTAGCCATGCTGCGGGCGGCGCTGGCCGCTCTGGCGCTGGGTTTGGCGGCCAAGGCCGCCTTGACAGCGGCGTTACTACTGGGTTGCGCCACGGCGTTGATGATGGGCAGCTCGTCGACCAGGCGGGCCAGCTCGTCCAGCTTGATCAGCAGGCCGGGTGTGTCGGCCAAGGTGGCGACTTTGATGCGCTCTATGTCTTTGGTGATGGCGCGTTGCAAGGGCGTAAGCCGCGGCTGCGCGGCGCGGGCGATGCGCTGGTCGGCACTGCGCAGCGCCGCCAGCAGCGGCTCGGCGCTGCCCGTCAGGCTGGCCTGCTGCTGGGCCAGGCGCAGGGCGGAGTCAATGTCGACCACCAGGTTTTCATCGCGCGAGCGCGACAGGCTCTGGATCAGGTCCTCCAGCTGCGTGCGCTGCAATGCGACTTCGCTGAGCTTGACCTCCGACAGCGCCAGCCGCGCGGCTGTGTCGCGCGCGAGCTCCTGCGCCTGCCGCGCCAGCGTGCGCGCCTCGACCGCCTGCACGCCCGAATCGGCGCTTTGGCGCGCCAGTTGCTCCCGGATCACCGACAGTTTTTGCCATAACAGGCCGCTGGTAACCAGCGCTGCCAGGGCCAGCGCCAGGGCCACCAGCACCAGGGTCGATGGCCGCGCCGGCCCCGGTGGTGCCACACGCGACGTGGTGCCGGTGTCGCCCGTGCCGGCACCAGGGTTGGGCGCAGTCTGGACGGGCGGATCAGCGTTCATACGATCGATTCTATCGACGCGACGACGTCCGAGATGCTTGGCCGTGACTGCCACACCACACCAAAACCCGCCGCCCGCGCCGCCGCTGCAATACGCGCGTGGGTGGCGATTGCGCGCGCACCGGACCACCCCAGGTGCGGCAATCCCGCGCCCAGGTTGGCAACTGCCTGCGCGCTGGTAAACAACCACAACGAACTGTCGTGGCGGCGTCACGGGCCAAGTCGCGCGCGCGGGGTCCGAACTCCGGCACAGCACGGCGATAAGCCACCAGGAACTCGACCTGCGCACCGGCCTGCACCAGATGCTGCGCCAACCAGTCACGCCCGTACCCGCGACCCGGGTCGGCGCCGTCGACGCCCACCGGCGCGACGTCGTCGTCGCCGCGCACGATCAGCACGCGGGTGCCGGCGTCGACAGCGGGGGCCACCACCTGCCACAGGGCCTCCGAATCGAACTGGCCGCTGTCGTTAGCCGGTGCATCGATGCGCCGCGCGTCCACCCCGTGCCACAGCAGGGCGGCGCTGGTTCCGGGTCCGGTGGCCCAGCAGCGGGGACGCGGCGCGCCAACGGCGCCCAGCGCGGGTCCGGACGGCGGCCGCGCCGCGAAGAAATGCTCCACGGCCGACCGGCTGACAAACATCAGCGCCGTGTAGTCGCCCAAGTGTTGCCAGGCGAGCCGCAGGCTGCTGGTATCGGCCAGCGGGCACACGCTGATCAGCGGCAGCGCGATGGCCTCGATGCCGTGTTGCCGCAGCGCCTGGACCCAGACCTGTGCGTCGGGCTCGGGCCGGGTGACGATGACGCGCATGGGTGGCAAGGCGGCGGGTCAGACCAGCGGGCCGGCCCGCACCGCGCCGCCCAGGCACAGTTGCTGTGCCACGCGGCGGCCAATCGCGCGCGCCTGCTCCATCGTCGCCACCGGCACGGCGCCGCTGGCGCGCACCAGCGCAAGAGGGGCGGCGGCGGCCAGCGCCTCGTCGAACAGCCCCCAGGCTGCGTCGAGCTGCAGCGTGTCGCCAAGCCACACCGCGTGGGCTGCCAGCGGCATCGAGCAACTACCCCCCATTTCCTTGCTGACCGCGCGCTCCGCGGCCACGGCCAGCCAGGTGGCCTGGTGCGCCAGCGGCGCCAGCGCCAGCATCAGGTCCTGCCGGTGCGCCATGACTTCGATTCCCAGCGCGCCCTGTCCGGCCGCCGGCAG
>JAYVJV010000209.1:0-10171 GCA_043769005.1 Polaromonas sp.
AACTGTGCTGCGCAACCTGTCGCGCACACCCACGGTGCTGCGTGCCCAGCGCATTAACGCCAATGCAACCAATTCTTAAGACAAAACGCCTTCCAGCCCAATAAAATCATGCGTGAGCAGCTACTTTTTTGATAGCAACTGCTGCGCCACTTCTTGCGTGTGCTGCCCAAGCAGCGGGGGCGGCAAGCCGCCCGACTGCGGCGCACGCGGGGGCGTAAGTGACATTTTGATCGGATTTGCCACTAGCTGCACGTTGCCGCCCAGCGGGTGCTGCCAAGTCTGCACCATGCCACGCGCCTGCACATGCGGGTCGGCAAAAACTTCGGCCAGGTTGTTGATGGCACCGCAGGGCACCTGGGCGGCCTCTAGTGCGCCCAGCCAATCGGCTTTGCTGCGGGTTTTAAAAATCGCCTCCAGCATCGGCACCAGCACGGCGCGGTGGCGCACGCGCTCTTGGTTTTTGCCAAAGCGAGGGTCAGCCGCCACCGCGCTGCACCCGGCCACGGCGCAAAACTTGGCGAATTGGCCGTCGTTACCCACCGCTAAAATCAAATGGTCTTTCTCGCCACTGGGCAGGGGCGCGGTTTCAAACACCTGGTAGGGCACGATGTTTTGGTGCGCGTTGCCTGCGCGGCCGGGCACCTTGCCGGTTTTTTCGCCGCTCACCAAATAGTTAGCCCCCAGGTTGGCCAGCATGGCCACCTGGGTGTCCAAAAGCGCCATGTCGATATGCTGGCCTTGGCCGGTGCGCTCGGCGTGGCGCAGCGCCGCCAAAATGGCCGTGCAAGCGTACATGCCGGTAAATAAATCGGCCACGGCCACGCCCACTTTTTGCGGCCCACCGCCGATGTCGTCGCGCTCACCCGTCACGCTCATCAGGCCGCCGATGCCTTGCACCGCATAGTCGTAACCGGCACGGTCTTTGTAGGGCCCGGTTTGGCCAAAACCCGTGATGCTGCAATAGACCAGGCGGGGCTTTATTTTGCATAGCGTGGGGTAGTCCAGGCCATAGCGCGCCATGTCGCCGACCTTGAAATTTTCTACAAACACGTCGCATTGCAGCAATAAATCGCGGATGGTTTGCTGGCCCTCGGGCGTGCTGATGTCGCAGGCTACCGAGCGTTTATTGCGGTTGGTGCCCAGGTAGTAGGCGGCCTCGGCGGTGTCGTGACCCTGCGTGTCTTGTAAAAACGGGGGGCCCCAGCCACGGGTGTCGTCGCCCGTATGGGGCCGCTCGATTTTGATCACATCCGCACCCAGATCGGCCAACGTCTGCGTACACCACGGGCCGGCCAGCACGCGCGAGAGGTCTAATACTTTGATGCCATCTAAACTGTTCATAGGCTGATTGTCCGCGCAAAAATGCGCAATGATAATATAGCCAATCTTTGTATGCCCAATAGTTCTTTTCATCAAATAAATAAAGCGCAAACAGCTCTTTATTTGATAGCAATTGTCGTCTGCATAGGCGCTGCGGCCTGTACCCCTGCATTCAACTGGCGCGAAGTGCGCTTTGACGACCTGCCCGTAGCGGCCTTGCTGCCGTGCAAACCAGACCGGGCCACACGCACGCTGCCCATCGCCGGTGCGCCGCGCACGATGGTGATGGCGGGTTGCAAGGCGGGCGGGGCGATGTTTACCGTTGCGGTGGTCACGGTAGACCCAGCCAGCCAGATCGCATTGGTACAAAAAGACTTGCAGGCCGCTAACCAAGCCACCCACAGCCAGTACCAAAGCCACGGCAGGGTGCTGGTGCAGGCCTCGGTCTATGGCGAGCCCAAGGCTGGTAGCGACGGCCCCAGTGCATTGAGCACCCAGGCGGTAGAGACCTTTATGGCTGGCGTTAAACTGGCAGGCACACCCTAAGCGCCACATGACCACACCTTCTCGCCCACCAGAACCCATCGGCGTCCCCACTAGCAACTCGACTAGCGCTTCCACCAGCGCTCCCATGGGCATCGCACAGCGCTTTGCCACGCTGCCGCGCAATTTGGCCATGCAGGTGTTTGCTGCTTTTGCCTTGGCTTACTTCATGTCGGCCCTGGTGCGCGCCATCACGGCGACGCTCTCGCCAGTGTTGCGGGTGGAATTTTCGTTGACGGCGGGGGATCTGGGTTTACTGGGCGGGGGCTACTTTTTGGGCTTTGCACTGATGCAACTGCCACTGGGCAAGTGGCTGGATACGTATGGCCCGCGCAAGGTGATATTGTGTTTTTTAAGTGTGGCCGTGTTGGGCTGTGTGGCCTTTGCCCTAGCTCCGGGCTTTATCGGTCTTTTGTTGGCACGCATGTTATGCGGCGCGGGGGTGAGCGCCTGTCTGATGGCCCCCCTTACTGCCTACCGCCGCTGGTTCCTGCCAGACGCGCAGTTACGCGCCAACTCGTGGATGCTGATGACGGGTTCACTGGGCATGGTCGCCGCGACACTGCCGGTGCAGTGGCTGCTGCCCCAGATCGGCTGGCGGGCCATGTTTGGCATGCTGGCAGCCTTGCTGGCGCTGTCTATGGTGGTGCTGGCCTGGCGCTTGCCGCAGTGGCAGCGTGCGCCGCAGTCTCTGGTGGCCTCCAGCGATGGTGGCTATGCAGGCATCTGGCGCAACGCCTACTTTCGCCGCCAGATCTGGTTGGGCTTTTTTTGCTACGGCGGCTTGATTGCCATTCAAACCTTGTGGGCGGGCCCGTGGATGGTGCAGGTAGGCGGCTATACCGCGCTGCAAGCCGCCACAGGCTTGTTCTGGATTAACGTCAGCATGCTGTGCACCTTTTGGAGCTGGGGCATGCTGGCCCCCTACCTACAGCGCCAGGGCTGGCACACCGACCGCCTGATCAGCTGGGGTATGCCCTTGAGCTTATGCGCTTTAGCTATTATTTGCATAGCTGGTAGCGCTGTACAGTGGTGGGCTTGGGCCTTGTATTGCATACTCAGCACCTTTGTGTCTTTAGCCCAGCCTGCGATTGGTATGGCGTTTCCCCAGGCGCTGGCTGGGCGCGCTTTAAGCGCCTATAACCTGGTGATATTCAGTGGCGTGTTTGCCGTGCAATGGGGCATTGGACTGTTGATTGACCTGTTTAAAACCCAGGGCTTGGGCACAGTAGATGCCTTCAGGGCGGCAATGGCGGTATTTTTTGTCTGTGCTTTGGGCGGATACTTGCGATTTGTTTTGGATAATCGCAGTACGGCAGTCTCGGCGGCGCAAACCGCTTAAGCTTGTCTGGTTACTTTGTCTTCTTCATGAACCATATCGTCATCATTGCCCACGCACCGCTGGCCTCGGCCCTGCGGGCCTGCGCGTTGCATGTGTTTCCTGATTGCGGTGCGCTGGTCACGGCGCTGGACATCCAGCCCAACACGCCCCGCGAAGAAAGCGTGGCCCAGGCGCGCATAGTGCTGGCGCAACGCAAAGAGCCCAGTGCCCTGTTACTGACCGACATCTTTGGTGCCACACCGTCTAACGTAGCGCTGGAGTTGGCCGATGGCGTGACGACCAAATTGATTACCGGCGTAAACCTGCCCATGCTGCTGCGCGCCATCACCTACCGCCATGAAAGCCTGGAGGCGCTGGTGGCCCGCGCGTTGGCCGGTGGCGCGCAAGGTGTGATGCAAGTGGCAGTCACCGCCCCCCAAAACCAAGCCCTCAAAGCCCATGATTCAGACTCCCATCACCATCAGCAATAAACTGGGCCTGCACGCCCGCGCCTCAGCCAAGCTCACCAAGCTGGCCAGCAGCTTCCCCTGCGAAGTGTGGATGGCACGCGGCGGGCGGCGCATCAATGCCAAGTCGATCATGGGGGTGATGATGCTGGCCGCAGGTGTGGGCGTGGAGGTGTTGGTGGAGACCAATGGCGAGCAGGAGAAAGAAGCCATGGATGCGCTGTTGACTCTAATAAATGACAAATTTGGGGAGGGAGAATGATGACCCCCACGCTTGCCACTGCGTGTGCTGCGCTGCCCCCCGAGGGGACCCTCGCGCCTTGGGGCGGCCCGGCGGCGCTCGATCTTAGGGACTGGTTATGACATTCTCTATCCACGGCATTGCTGTCTCGCGCGGTATCGCCATTGGGCGGGCGGTGCTGGTGAGCTCCAGCCGGATGGATGTGGCGCATTACTTTATCAAGCCTGCGCAAATCGAGACCGAGATGCAGCGGGTGCGCGAGTCTAAAGACGCGGTGGTGCAAGAGCTGATCAAACTGCAGCAGGGCCTGATAGGCAAAGACGCGATTGACACGCCCAGCGAGCTGACAGCCATTTTGGATGTGCACCAGATGCTACTGCAAGACCAGATGCTGCAAGACGGCGTGGCGCACTGGATCAAAGACCGGCTGTACAACGCCGAATGGGCGCTCACCACGCAGCTCGAGGTGATCTCGCGCCAATTTGACGAAATGGAAGATGCCTACCTGCGCGAGCGCAAGGGCGACCTGGAGCAGGTGGTCGAACGCGTGTTGCGGCATATGAAGGGCGTGGCCTCGCCCATTGCCGCGCCGTCGCCGGTTCGCATCAAACGCCAAACCGGCCAAGCCGATCTGCTGCCCGCCGATCTGCAAGATGTGCCGCTGATTCTGGTGGCCCACGACCTGAGCCCCGCTGACATGCTGCAGTTCAAAACCAGCGTGTTCGCCGGTTTTGTGACCGACGTGGGCGGCAAAACCTCGCATACCGCCATCGTAGCGCGCAGCCTGGACATTCCCGCCGTGGTCGGTGCGCGCACCGCCAGCCAGTTGGTGCGCCAGGACGACTGGGTCATCATCGACGGCGACGCGGGCGTGATGGTGGTCGACCCCTCGCCTATCATTTTGACCGAGTACGGTTTCAAACAGCGTCACGGCGAGCTGGAGCGCGAGCGCCTGTCGCGCCTGAAAAACACCCCCGCCGTCACGCTGGATGGGCACCCGGTCGAGCTGCTGGCCAATATTGAACTGCCCGAAGATGCCGCCAGCGCGCTGGCTGCGGGTGCCGTCGGCGTGGGCCTGTTTCGCAGCGAGTTCTTGTTTATGGGCCGGGGCGACCAGACCGGCACCAAGCTGCCCGACGAAGAGGAGCAGTACCGTTCTTACCTGTTGGCGGTGCAGGGCATGCAAGGCCTGCCTGTGACCATTCGCACGGTGGACGTGGGCGCAGACAAGCCGCTGCAAGGCCACGTCAACACCGATGCCGCGCATCTGAACCCCGCCCTGGGCCTGCGCGCAATCCGTTGGAGCCTGTCCGAGCCGACCATGTTTCGCACCCAGTTGCGCGCCATCTTGCGCGCCGCCGCGCATGGCCAGGTGAACCTGCTCATTCCCATGCTCTGCGCCGCCAGCGAGATTCGCCAAACCGTGCACCAGCTGGGCCTGGCCCGTGCCGAGCTGGACAGCCAGGGCATCGCCTATGGCGCGGTCAAGCTGGGCGCGATGATCGAGATCCCCGCCGCCGCGCTGTCGCTGCCCACGTTTTTGAAATACTTTGACTTCTTGTCGATTGGCACCAACGACCTGATCCAGTACACGCTGGCCATCGACCGCGCCGACGAGTCGGTGGCCCACCTGTATGACCCGCTGCACCCCGCCGTGCTGCAACTGATTGGCCAAACCATTGCCGCCTGCCAAGCCCAAGGCAAGGGTGTGAGCGTGTGCGGCGAAATGGCAGGCGACACCAGCCTGACGCGCCTGCTACTGGGCATGGGCTTGCGCAGCTTCTCCATGCACCCGGCCCAGCTGCTGGCCGTCAAACAAGAAGTGCTACGCGCCGATGCTGCTGCGTTACAAGACCTGGCCCAGCGCGTGCTGCACAGCGACGACCCGGCGGCTGAGCTGGCGTTGTAGGCGCGGGTGGCGGTGCTTGGCGGGTGCGTAGGCGCTGCCTGGGTGGTGCCATATTTAACTTATGCGCAACCCATTTAGCTATAAATTCAATAGCTGCTTACACTATATTTCATTGGTCTACAGCCCAATTTAACGGGAAATCAGACCGTCAAAACAGGTGCTCAGTACCAGCGCGGTGAGTTGCTCGTCGCTGTACTGGCCGCTGGCTTTTAAAAACTCCAGAACCGGGTCACAGGCGCGGGCGTACAGGGTGTAGAGCACCGCCAGAGCGGGCAACTGGGGGCTGATATGCCCGGCTTTTTGGGCCGCTACGATCCAGCCGCCCAGGGTATCGCTGACCTCCATCAGGCCGTCCAGATAGCTGCGGTGCGCCAGCAGTTTGGCGCGCAGGCTGGAGTTTTGACTGGGCAGGTTAGGCATCTGGCCCGCCAGCTTGCGTTGCATCATCCACAGCGCGGCTTGTTTGAGTTTGTCGACATTGCCCAGTTGGGGGTTGAGGGTGTTTAAAAACCCCTGGGCGTGCTGCACGGTGCGCACCATGGCGGCGGCGGCCAGGTCTTCTTTGCTGGGGAAGTGCTTGTACAGCGAGGCTTTGGCTACGCCCACCTGGGCGGCCACCTCGTCCACGGTCATGGCATCAAAGCCCTTGTCGGCCAGCAGGCGGTTGACCACATCTACGATGGCCTCTTCGCGTGCCAGCAGCATTTGCTGCTTAAAGCTGGGGCGGCTGACGGGCGCAGCGGGTGGAGCTGGCGTGGCGGGCTGCGCTTGCGCCGCGCGCCGTGGGTGTGCCGCCCCGCGCACCGGGCTGGCAGTTGGCAGGGCAGTTGCGTGACGGGTGACCATGGGCGGAAAAGAGGAGTTAAAAGAGACTGCAAAAACGCAGGCGAACCTCTATTGTACGAAAAAGTCACAAAATGCTCAAACGAATCAGTGTGTAACTTATTCGTATTTATAATTACTAGTTGGTATTTATTTGGTCGTATGGGTTTATATTGTCTGCATGGAAGGGTTTTTATCCATTCGCTAGTTGACAAGCCCCAAGGGCCGCACTGGCACTTTAACCGGAGTGTTTATGAAGAGATTGTTTTTGAAATCCGTACTGGCCACCAGCGCCTTGGCTGCGCTGGCAGCTTGTGGCGGAAGCGACGACCCTGCGCCGCCCGCTGCGCCCACCCAAAACGTGGTGCAAATAGCCCAGGGTAACCCGCAGTTCAGTATTTTGGTGGAGGCAGTGATCGCGGCAGACCTGGCGGGCACGCTCTCCGGGCCGGGGCCGTTTACCGTGTTTGCACCCACCGACACGGCGTTTGCCAACGCGCTGACCGAACTGGGGGTGACCAAAGCGGCCTTGCTGGCCAACAAGCCCTTGCTCAGCAAAATCCTCACCTACCACGTTGTGCCAGGCAAAGTGCTCAAGGCGCAGGTGCCAGTGGGTGTAGCCATTGCCACCGTGCAGGGTGAGAGCTTTAGCGTCAGCTCTGCCCTGGTCATTACCGACCAGCGCAGCCGCACGGCCAACATCACCGCCACCGACCTGGGGGCCACCAATGGGGTGGTGCACGTGATCGACAAAGTCATTTTGCCCAGGCCTTAAATGTTTTTATTGCGAGGCCAGCGACCCGTTGGCCTCGTTATCGTGGGCATGGCTACCGCCAGGCCTGTTGTGTGAAGTCCTCCCAAACGGAGGAAACGAAAGGAAGTTGGTATGAAAAAATCTCTTATTGCATCGGTATTGGCATTAGGCATGGGCCTGTCGACCACTGCGCTAGCACAAGACATTGTGGATGTGGCGGTGAAAGCCGGCAGCTTTAAAACCCTGGTTGCTGCAGTGCAGGCGGCGGGCTTGGTAGACACGCTCAAAGGACCGGGACCGTTTACGGTGTTTGCGCCTACCGACGAGGCCTTTGCCAAGATCCCCAAGGCCACGCTGGATGCGCTCTTGCAAGACAAAGCCGCGCTCGCCAAGGTGCTCACCTACCATGTAGTTTCTGGCAAGGTGATGGCCGCCGATGTGAAGGCAGGCATGGTGAAAACCGTGAACGGCCAGGCACTGACGGTGAAAACCGAAGGCGGTGTGATGGTAGACAGCGCCAAGGTGGTGGCTACCGACGTGGTGGCCAGCAATGGCGTGATCCATGTGATTGACACCGTGGTGTTGCCCAAGTAGTTGGGCCGTGACGGTTAGGTATTAAGCGGCCTTCTGGTGGACGATGGGATCACGTAACTGCCCCATAAGGGCAGTCCATTTGGTTCTGGCGGCCACCAAGTTGCGCTCTTTCACATGGCCGTAGCCTTTGATTTGCTCTGGCATGCGGGCGATCTCTAAGGCTACGGCGGTATTGTGGGTATTGAGCAGGCGCAGCACTTCATCGATGCTGGTTTTGTATTCGCCGATCAAAGCGCGTTCGGTTTTGCGCTCTTCGCTGTAGCCAAACACGTCTAGCGCAGTGCCGCGCAAACCTTTGAGTTTGGCCAGCAGCTTGAAGGCTGTGAGCATGCTGGAGCCGTATTTTTTCTTGATCAGCTCGCCTTTGCTATTGCGTTTGGCCAGGAGCGGTGGTGCCAGGTGGTAGTTCAAGGTGTAGTCGCCTTCGAACTGGCTGGCAATTTTGTCTAAAAACGTAGTGTCGATGTGCAGGCGCGCGACTTCGTACTCGTCTTTGTAAGCCATCAGCTTGTACAGGTATTTGGCTACCGCCTCGGTGAGGGGCTTGTTACCGGCTGCCGCCACACGATCGACAAAGGCTTTGTAGTCTTGCGCATAAGCGGCGTTTTGGTAGACGGTCAACAGCTCCACGCGGCGTGCTACCAGGGCCTCCACGCTGTCGCGCTTGGCAGGCATGGCGATCACCTGCGCGGGGGTCAGCAGTTGCGCGACCCGCGCCCCGTCGTGCGCGGCTTGGCGGCCCCAGGCGAAAGCGGTTTTGTTTTGCTCGATGGCTACATTGTTCAGTTCCATGGCACGCATGAGCGATGCCAGTTGCAATGGCACCCAGCCTTTTTGCCAGGCGTAACCCAGCACCATGGGGTTGATGAAGATGCTATCGCCCATCAGCTTGGTGGCAATGGCGTTGGCATTGAATGCCCCCATGCCTGCCACGCCCACACACTCGGTGATGCTGGCCAGGCATTGCTCGGCGGGGTTTTGCCAGTTGGCATCTTTGACAAAAGCGGCGGTGGGTGTGCTGTGGGCGTTGACGGCGACATGGGTTTTGCCTGCGCGCATGCGCAGCATGGTCTCTTTGCTGGCCGAGACGATAGGGTCGCAGCCCAAGACCACATCGGCATCGGCCATGCCCACCCGCGTGGTGCGAATATCGTTTTGCGTATCGGCCACCAGCACATAGCTCCAGGTGGCGCCGCCCTTTTGCGCCAGCCCAGCGGAGTCTTGCGTGACGATGCCTTTGCCCTCCATATGGGCCGCCATGCCCAGCAACTGACCGATGGTGATGACCCCGGTGCCGCCCACGCCCGCTACCACGATGCCGTAGGGCAGCGCGGTGCTGGGTAGCTTCGGCTCAGGCAGTGCACCCAGCTCGTAGGGGCTAGCCTTGGCATCGGTTTTAGATTTTTTCTTCAGTTGCCCGCCCTCTACGGTGATAAAGCTGGGGCAAAAGCCTTTGACGCAGCTCAGGTCTTTGTTGCAGGTGCTTTGGTTGATGGTGCGTTTGCGGCCCAGCTCGGTCTCTAGCGGCTCCACGCTCACACAGTTGCTTTGCACACCGCAGTCACCACAGCCTTCACACACCGCTTCGTTAATGACAACACGCACGGCAGGGTCCACCATCTTGCCGCGCTTGCGGCGGCGGCGCTTTTCGGTGGCGCAGGTTTGGTCGTAGATGATGACGCTGCAGCCTTTGATTTCGCGCAGCTCGCGTTGCACGCGGTCTAGCTCGTCGCGGTGCAACACGTCAATATCGTCTGGGAAACGTCTGCTCTGCGCTTGTTCCTGCGCGGCATATTTTTCGGGCTCATCGGTCACCACCACTATTTTGACAGCGCCTTCTGCGCGCATGCTCTGGGCGATCTGCACTACGCTATGCCCTTCGGAGCGCTCGCCAATAGGCTGACCGCCAGTCATGGCCACCGCATCGTTGTACAAAATTTTGTAGGTGATGTTCACACCCGCTGCAATTGCCTGGCGCACGGCCAGCGTGCCACTGTGAAAGTAAGTGCCGTCGCCAATATTGGCAAACACATGCTGTTCGTTCACAAACGGCTGCTGGCCCACCCAGGGCACGCCCTCGCCGCCCATCTGGGTAAAGCCTGCCGTGCTGCGGTCCATCCACAAGGCCATGAAGTGGCAGCCAATACCGGCCATGGCGCGCGAGCCTTCGGGCACGCGGGTAGAAGTGTTGTGTGGGCAG
>JAYVJV010000210.1:0-9280 GCA_043769005.1 Polaromonas sp.
ACCCAGGTTGACGATGCCGGCACGTTCGTTGATCAGCAGCCCCAGGCCGGCAATGGCCAGCACGGTGCCGGCGTTGAGCGTCGCGGCGATGAGCAGGGCGGCGCCGTCCATCGGGTCAGGCGCTTGCCGTCCCGGCGCGCGACACCCAGCGCACGCGGAAGTGGATGAGCGTGTCGCAAGCCAGCAGCGTGAACAGCAGCAGGCCCTGGAACACGCCGGTCAGCGATTTCGGCAGCCCCAGGCGCGACTGCGCCAGCTCGCCGCCAATGTAGAACATGCTCATCAAAACCGCCGAAAAGACAATGCCCACCGGGTGCAGCCGCCCGACAAAGGCCACGATGATGGCGGCAAAACCGTAGCCTGCGGGCACATACGGCGTGAGCTGGCCAATGGGCCCCGCCACCTCCAGCGCGCCCGCTAGGCCCGCTGCGCCGCCCGATGCCAACAGCGCTGTCCACAGCGCGCGGCGGCTGCTAAAGCCTGCGTAGCGCGCTGCGGCAGGTGCCAGCCCACCCACCAGTTGCGCAAAACCCGCCCGTGTGCGAAACAAAAACACCCACAGCCCCGCAGCGCCTAGCAGGCCCAGCGGCAAGCCAATGCCCATGCGCGAGCCGTCCATGAGCCTGGGAATCTTGGTCACTGCATCAAAGGTTTTGCTCTGCGGAAAGTTGTAGCCCTGCGGGTCTTTCCAGGGGCCAAATACCATGTAGCTCAGCACCATATCGGCCACGTACACCAGCATCAGGCTGACCAAAATCTCGTTGGCGTTGAACTTGTCGCGTAGCAGCGCGACCACGCCCGCCCACAGCATGCCGCCCAGCACACCTGCCAAGATCACGGCCAGCACGATCCAGCGCCCCGTGTCTTTATCCGCCAACAGCGCTACGCCCCCGGCAAAGATAGCGCCCATCACAAACTGCCCCTCCGCACCAATGTTCCACACATTAGAGCGAAAGCACACCGCCAGCCCCAGCGCAATGATGAGCAGCGGCGTGGCCTTGACCATCAGTTCGCCCAGCGCATAAGGCGTTTTAATCGGCTCCCAAAAGAACATCTGCAAACCCCGCACCGGGTCTTTGCCCAAGGCGGCAAACAAGATGACACCGATGACCACGGTCAGCAGCAGCGCAAGCAGCGGCGAGGCAAACGTCCAGAAACGCGAGACTTCGGCGCGGGGTACTAATTTAAGCATGGGGTCGTCCCGCAGTTTCCGTTCGGACTGAGCCTGCCCTGGCCTTCGCGAACCCTTCGGCACGCTCAGGGTGAACGGGTGTTTTATCCCACAGCCCACTCATCCACTCGCCAATCTGCGTCACCGTAGCGTCTTGGGTGTTGACCGATGGCGATATGCGGCCTTTGGCCATGACCTGCAAGCGGTCGGCCATGTCAAACAGTTCTTCCAGCTCTTCGCTCACTACCAACACCGCGCAGCCCGCGTCGCGCAGTGCCAGTATGGCACTGCGAATTTGCGCCGATGCGCCCACGTCTACGCCCCAGGTAGGCTGGGAGATGATGAGCAGCTTGGGCGCGGCTTCGATCTCGCGCCCGACGATAAATTTTTGCAAATTGCCACCCGACAGGCTGTCTGCGGGCGCATCAGGCCCTGCCGCTTTGACGTTGAAGCGGGCGATGATGCTCTGGGCTTGCGCGCGCAGAGCTTTTACGTCGATCCAGCCACCCATCCACCACTGTGGCGCGACGGCTTGGTCACGGGTGAGCAACAGGTTATGCGCCAAACCCATGCTGGGCACCGCGCCGCGTCCCAAGCGCTCTTCGGGCACGCAATGCAAGCCCATAGCGCGGCGGCGCTGGGGGGCGTAGTGGCCTACGTTGTGCATCTGCCCTGCGGCTTGCATTTGAATACTGTCTGGTGCAGCGCGGGTGTCTTCACCGCTTAGCGCAGATAGCAGCTCTTTTTGTCCGTTGCCTGATACGCCTGCGATACCCAGCACCTCGCCAGCGCGTACGGTGAGGCAGATACCCTCCAGATCCACGCCAAACTCGTGTGCTTTGTACAGACTTAAATCTTTTACGACTAACACCGCTTCACCCGCCAGCGCGGGCCGGTGCACCAGGGCTGGTGGCTCGCTGCCAATCATCAGACGCGACAGGGAGGCATTGCTCTCGCTTCTCGGGTCGCACACGCCCGTCACTTTGCCGCCGCGCAGCACGGTGCATGCAGTGCAGAGCGCGCGAATCTCGTGCAGCTTGTGGCTGATATACAAAATGCTGCAACCCTGGGCGCTGAGCAATCGCAAAGTGTCAAACAGCTTGTCTACGGCCTGGGGTGTCAGCACCGAGGTGGGCTCGTCCAATATCAAGAGGCGCGGCTCGGTCAGTAAGGCCCGCACAATTTCCACCCGCTGGCGCTCACCCACGCTCAGGCTATGCACGGGGCGCAGCGGGTCAATGTCCAAACCGTACTGCGCGGCCTTAGCGCTGATTTTCTGCTGCACGTCAGATAGCGACAGCGACTTGCTTAAGCCCAGCCACACGTTTTCGGCCACGCTGATGGTCTCAAACAAACTAAAGTGCTGAAACACCATCGCAATGCCCAGCGCACGCGCATCCACCGGGTTTTTGATCACCACCGGTTGGCCATCAAAGCTGATGCTGCCCGCGTCTGGCTGCACCGCCCCGTAGATGATCTTCATCAAGGTCGATTTACCCGCGCCGTTCTCCCCCAGCACAGCGTGAATCTCACCGTGCTGCACAGTCAGCGACACATCGTCGTTGGCTACCACAGCGGGGTAGCTTTTGCGGATGTGCGCTAATGCGAGGCGGGGAATAGATGAGGTGGGCATGCGCTCTAATGGTAACGGGGTTTTATCGTTACTCTATTTTTGAGAACTGGGGCTTGGTACGCCCCGGCACTTGGGGTGATTGGCTACGCGGCTGTCCAGTTAATCAGACACCCCTGAAAAGTCAGCGTAGAAATGCTAATGGACTACCCTCCAGCATAGGATAGACTTTTCACAAATCCAACCCGAGGACTCCCCGTGGAAGTATCGTTTAGCAAAGAGATCGAGCAACTGCGTCTTGGCAACGGCCAGACCTTCCATGGCGAAGGCATTCTGGCGATTACCAAGGCGCTGTTGCAATCAGGCGTGGCGTATGTCGGCGGCTACCAGGGCGCGCCGGTGTCGCACCTGCTGGACGTGATGGTGCAGGCCAAGGGGTACATGGACGAGCTGGGCGTGCATGTGGAGGCCTGCTCTAACGAAGCGTCTGCTGCGGCCATGCTGGGCGCGTCCATCCACTACCCGCTGCGTGGTGCGGTGACCTGGAAATCCATTGTCGGCACCAATGTAGCAGCGGATGCTTTGAGCAACCTGTCGTCCCCCGGCGTGAAGGGCGGCGTGCTGATTGTGGTGGGCGAGGACTATGGCGAGGGTGCCTCGGTCATTCAAGAGCGCACGCACGCCTTTGCCCTGAAAAGCAGCATGTGCCTGCTGGACCCCCGGCCCGACCTGCCGGTGATGGTGCGCATGGTGGAAGACGGCTTTTGCCTGTCCGAGGCCAGCAACATGCCCGTGCTAATGGAGCTGCGCATCCGCGCATGCCATGTGCGCGGCAGCTTTGACTGCAAAGACAACCAAAGCCCGCGCATCTCCACCCGCGCGCTGATGCAAGAGCCCGGCACCTTTGAATACGCCAAACTAGCCCACCCGCCCGCCACCTTTCCGCAGGAAAAGCGCAAGAGTGAAGAGCGCATACCAGCAGCGCGGCGCTACATTGTGGACAAGGGTTTGAACGAGCTAATGCCGGGCAAACATGCCGATCTGGGCATCATCGTGCAAGGCGGCATCTACAACGCGCTAATGCGCAGCCTGCAACAGCTCGGCCTGGCCAATGCGTTTGGCGAGTCGGACATTCCTATCTTAGTGTTTAACGTCACCTACCCGCTGGTGCCTGAGCAGGTGACCGATTTTTGTGGTGGCAAACGCGCCGTGCTAGTGGTGGAAGAAGGCCAGCCCGAATACATTGAGCAAGAGATTGCCACGGCGCTGCGCAGGCGTGATATTCAAACCCCGCTGCATGGCAAAGACTTTTTGCCGATGGCGGGGGAGTACAGCGTGGAGGTGGTGGCGGGTGGGTTGTTGCAGTTTGTCGAGCGTTATCTTTCCGTTCACGCGTTACAAGACACCGTTCACCCTGAGCCTGTAGAAGGGCTGCGAGGCTTCGACAAGCTCAGTCCGAGCGGGGTAAGTGCAGTTGCTTCGAGTAGTGCAACGGCACGCCAGTGGCTCACCAGCAACAAAGCCCGCCGCGCATCCATAGCCCAGCAGCTCACCACCCCCCTGCCCGCCCGCCCCCCCAGCTTTTGCATCGGCTGTCCCGAGCGCCCGGTGTTCTCGGCCCTCAAACTGGCGCAGCAAGACGTGGGCGACGTGCACATTGCAGGCGACATTGGCTGCCACGCACTGGCCACGTTTGAGCCGTTTTCCATGGGCCATTCCATTCTGGGTTACGGCATGAGCCTGGCCAGCCGCGCGGGTGTGTCGCCAATGATGCAACGTCGCACCCTGGCCATCATGGGCGATGGCGGTTTTTGGCACAACGGCCTGCTGACCGGGGTGCAAAGCGCGCTGTTTAACAAAGACGATGCCGTGCTGCTGATCTTTAAAAACGGCTACTCCGCCGCCACCGGCACGCAAGACCTGATCTCCACCCCCAAGGGCGATGCCAAGCAAAGCGCTGCTGACAAGCAACTTAGCATGGCCCACACAGACCAAACCATCGAATCCACCCTCACCGGCCTGGGCGTGCAGTGGATGCGCACGGTGCACACCTACGAGGTAGCGCGTATGCGCGACACGCTCAAGCAGGCCTTCACCAGCGACTTCAACGGCCTCAAAGTCATCATCGCCGAAGGCGAATGCCAGCTAGAGCGCCAGCGCCGCATCAAACCCTGGATAGCCAGCTTGCTCAAAAAAGGCAAGCGTGTGGTGCGCGTGAAGTACGGCGTAGACGAAGACGTATGCAATGGCGACCATGCGTGTATTCGCCTGTCGGGCTGCCCTACTCTCACTTTGAAAGACAACCCCGATCCGTTGAAGGTGGATCCAGTGGCTACGGTAATTGACGGCTGCGTAGGCTGCGGCCTTTGCGGCGAAAACGCCCATGCCGCCACCCTGTGCCCCAGCTTTTACCGCGCTGAGGTGGTACAAAACCCGGCCTGGCATGAGCGGCTGGTGCATGGGGTGCGCGGGGCGTTTGTGCGGTTATTGCAGCCTGCGTAATGGCTCTCCATCTTTGATTATTGATTTTTAACGAACTAAAAATGGCTAAAACGACGTTTGACACTAATCCCGTATTACTCCAGACACTTCTTAAAACTTGCGAAGACGGTAGGTTGCAATTGCCCGATTTTCAAAGAAGTTGGGTCTGGGAGGAAGAGCGGATTATGAGCCTCATCGCCTCCGTTTCACGCGGATTCCCAATGGGGGCACTGATGTCACTCAAATCGAAAATTGACACGGGCGTGGTTTTCGCCTACCGACCCGTTGAGGGCGCTGTAGTTGCTGCACAGACGAAACCAGAACAACTGCTGCTTGATGGTCAGCAACGAATGACCTCGTTGTATCAAAGCTGTATGCGCCGACAGGTTGTTTCCACCATCACGGCTAAGAAACGGCTGGTGACACGCTGGTTTTATATCGACATTCGCAAGGCTCTTAGCTCAGACACTGATCGTGATTCAGCAATTTTCTCAGTGCCGCAGGATCGCAAACTCAAAGAAAATTTTGACAAAGACATCAAACTCGATCTTTCGTTCGCACAGTTCGAATACGAAAAACTAATATACCCCTTAAATCAGGCATTCAACTGGGATACTTGGCAGGAAGAGTTTGGCGACTATTGGATTACCAGGGGTCAACCTGAGATGCGGGAGATTTTCAAGCAGTTCAAAAATGAAGTTCTTAAGAATTTTTCCGAATATCAAGTTCCCGTCATCGCCCTTGGCGCAGACACCTCTCATGAAGCCGTCTGCTTAGTTTTTGAAAAGGTAAATACCGGGGGGAAGGCACTTGATGCTTTTGAGCTACTAACAGCCATGTACGCTGCCCAAGGCCATAAGTTGCGTGATGATTGGCTTGGCAACGAAAGGGCCGATGATTCCGAACTTCGTATTGGCATAAAGAAGCTTCTTGCCAACTTCGGCCGCGCTGCCGGACAGGAGCAAGGAGTGCTGGCGAATGTAGCCTCAACTGATTTTCTACAAGCCATAGCGTTGTTGCATACCAAGGAGATTCGGCGTATGGCAATGGCAAGCAAGCCAAACAAAGAGAACGAATGGCCCGCTGTTCGCGCCACACGTCAATCGCTGCTTGATCTGCCATTGGAAGCCTACAAGAAGCATGCTGACTCAGTCAGAAAAGGCTTTGAACGGGCTGCTAAATTTCTGCGCCAGCAGCAGATCTACCGCGTAGTTGATCTGCCCTACCAGACGCAGCTTGTTCCACTCGCAGCAATATTTGCTGAAATTGGAGATAAGGTCGAGCACGACACTCATATAAAAAAGCTCGTACGATGGTATTGGTGTGGTGTTTTTGGAGAGTTGTACGGTTCGGCAGTGGAAAGCCGTTTCGCCAAGGACATTCTGGAAGTGCCAGCTTGGCTGGATGGCGGTGCCGAGCCCTCTACTGTTACCGATGGAGTGCTGCGTGCTGATCGCCTGCTGACCATGCGTTCCCGGCTCTCTGCGGCCTACAAAGGGTTGCAGGCGTTGTTAATGCTGGAAGGTGCTAGCGATTTTCGTAGCGGTCAAGCTTTCGACCAAGCCGTATTCTTTGATGAGGCTGTGGATATTCACCACATATTCCCCAGAGCCTGGTGCGAATCGCACAAGCTCTCAGCCATGCTCTACGATTCAGTGGTAAACAAGACACCCTTGAGCTACCGCACCAACCGAATCATTGGTGGTGTCGCGCCGTCCAGCTATCTTGCGAAGCTGGAAAATGGCAAGAAAGACTCAAATGGGCGAGTTATCGAACCAGCCATTGCAAAGTCCGTGCTATCCGACTATCTGAAAACACACCGCATACCAGTAAATGAACTTTACGCCGACGATTTTCACGGATTCATGAAAGCACGGAAAAACTTGCTTATGCAATTGATTTCAAGCGTTACTGGCCACCCAATGGTCGAGACAATTGGCAATGATGAAGAAGGCGATGACATTCCAACAGCGATGGCACAAGATAGCGGACTAGAGTTGATTGAAACAGATTGAGATACCGAAATTTTTAGACTCAAAAAAACCAAAAGACATGACTAAGATCACCCGCTCTGGCAGTTTAATCACCGAACTGCGCAGCCTGATCGAGCAGGCGCGCCAGCATGTTGCGTCAACAGCCAATAGTACGCAAACCATGCTGTACTGGAAGCTCGGGCAGCGCATTCGACTAGAAGTTCTGAAAGACGAGCGAGCGGAATACGGCGAGCAGATTGTGTCGACGCTGTCGACACAATTGGTGCGCGATTACGGTCAGGGCTTTGGTTTGCGTAGTCTGCGGCGAATGGTTCAATTTGCTGAGGTTTTTTCTGATGAAAAAATTGTTGCGACACTGTCGCAACAATTAAGCTGGAGCCATTTCGTTGAGCTGTTGCCACTAGACAAACCCCTGCAGCGCGACTTTTATGCAGAAATGTGCCGCATCGAGCGCTGGAGTGTGCGCACCTTGCGCGAGCGCATTGGCAGCCAACTCTATTTGCGCACCGCAATTGCCAAAAAACCAGAAGCCGTGGCGCAGGCCGAGATCAGCCATCTGCGTGCAGGTGGGCAGATGACACCCGACATGGTGTTTCGTGACCCGTACATGCTGGGCTTTTTGGGTTTGCCCGATGGCTACAGCGAACGCGACCTGGAAGCCGCCATTTTGCGCGATATGGAGCGCTTTTTGCTGGAACTGGGCGTAGGCTTTACCTTTGTCGCCAGGCAAAAGCGCATCACCGTGGGTGCGGATGATTTTTACCTTGACCTGCTCTTCTACCATCGGCACTTGCGCCGTCTGGTGGCGGTAGAGCTGAAGCTGGAACAGTTCAAACCTGCGCACAAAGGGCAAATGGAGCTGTACCTGCGCTGGTTGGACAAATACGACCGCACGCCGGGCGAAGAATCGCCCATTGGGCTGATCTTGTGTGCCGGTGCGGATGTGGAGCAGGTGGAGCTAATGGATTTGGGCGCAGCCAATATACGGGTGGCGGAATACATGCCGCATATTCCCGACATCAAACTCCTGCAAAACCACTTGCACCGCGCCGTTGAGTTGGCACGCGAAGGTGCCGCGCGGCGGCTGCACCTACAGCCACCAGGAAAAGAAACAGACACATGAACCAACAACCCATTTCACTCTTGATCTGCGCCCTGGGCGGTGAAGGCGGCGGGGTGCTGACTGAGTGGATTATTGCTACGGCGCACCACGCGGGCTATGCCGCGCAGAGCACGTCCATTCCTGGGGTGGCGCAGCGCACAGGCGCTACTACGTATTACATCGAAGTGTTCCCCACGCCCATCAGCCAACTGGGCGGCAAGCGGCCGGTGTTCAGCCTGAACCCGGTGCCTGGCGCGCTGGATGCGCTGGTATCTTCGGAGCTGCTGGAGACTACGCGGCAGATTGGCAATGGCATGGCCACGGCGGGGCGCACGCGGGTCATTACGTCCACCACGCGCACTTTCACCACCATGGAGCGCATGCAGATGGGGGATGGGCGGATAGACAGTGAGCGGCTGATGGAGGTAGTGAAGGCGCATAGCCGCGAGCACCACTTTTTTGACATGGGCCAAGCCGCGCGCGAAGCGGGCACGATAGTCAGCGCAGTGATGCTGGGCGGGGTGGCGGGCAGTGGGCTGTTTCCGTTCAAACGTGCAGACTATGAAGCGGTGGTCAGCGAGGATGGTGGTACAAGCGCCGCCAGCTTGCGCGGTTTTGCCAAGGCGTTTGACAGTGTTAGCGCGGTGCCCGCAACTGGCAGCGCAACAAGTTCCAGCGTAGCGACAGTTGCAGGTGTTTCCAGCGGCGCAGCGGCTACTGGCGTAGCGAACAAACCGGCAAATGTATCGGATGCCCAGCTTGCCATGGTCACGCAGTTGCTACAAAAAGATGAGCTGCTTACGCCTGTTTTTAAAGGGCTACAGCCTGATTTGGCATCTATTTTCCCCATTCAAGTACATGACATGCTGGCCCTGGGCCATGCACGCATGCTGGAGTACCAGGGCGCGGCTTACGCGCAGTTGTACATAGACAGGCTCCAGCAAGTGCTGCATGCCGAGCAG
>JAYVJV010000211.1:0-3985 GCA_043769005.1 Polaromonas sp.
GCCACGCTGCCGTATGTGCAGTCTAAAACCCTGGGCGCGCTCATTTTGGTAGACACGGCCAGCCATAAAACCTCTGGGGCCGTGTTGATTAGTTAAGCCGCCCCGGAAAACATCGCCAAAACCCAATAAAATTAAGGGTTTACACCAGTTTCAGTTTAAAAGTTAAAAATGACCCACATCGTCACCGAAGCCTGTATCAAATGCAAATACACCGACTGCGTCGATGTATGCCCCGTAGACTGCTTCCGCGAAGGCCCCAACATGCTGGTCATCGACCCCGATGAGTGCATCGATTGCGCGGTGTGCATCCCCGAATGCCCGGTCAACGCCATCTACGCCGAGGAAGACGCACCGCCGGATCAATTGCACTTTATTAAATTGAATGTCGAATTGAGTCAAAAAGCTGGCTGGAAAAGCATCACCAAACGCAAACCTGCGCCTGCGGATGCGGATGACTGGAAAGATGTGAAGGATAAATTGGCGTTGCTGGAGCGCTGATAGTCGAAAACGTAGAGAGGAAATCGGGGATTTTTTGAACGCAGAGGGCGCGAAGGTTTCGCAGAGAACGCAGAAAAGAAATACCAAATTAAGAAAAAATGAACATTCTATTTTTTGAATTTCATGTAACTTTCTCAATTTAGTTTTCTTTCTTTTCTTTTTTTCTCTCCTTTTTGTACCTATTTTTTTATTTTTCTTTGTCTTTTTCTGCGCTCTCTGCGAAATCTTCGCGCCCTCTGCGTTCAAAAATGTATTCGGTATTCAGGTATTAATGTATGGAACCACAATTGAACCAAGAAGTGATTAACACAGCCGCTGCACATGATGGCCCTATCGAGACCGATGCGGTCATCGTCGGTGCGGGGCCGGTGGGTTTGTTTCAGGTGTTTGAGTTGGGATTACTGGAAGTCAAAGCCCATGTGATCGACAGCCTGGCCTACCCGGGTGGCCAGTGTATTGAGCTGTACCCCGACAAGCCGATCTACGATATTCCCGCCGTGCCCGTGTGCACCGGCAAAGAGCTGACCGATAGCCTGCTTAAGCAGATCGCCCCGTTTGGTGCGACTTTTCATTTTGGCCAGGAAGTCACCGTTGTTGAAAAGCAAACTGACGGCCGTTTTTATGTCGAGACCAACAAGGGCAGCAAGTTCCTGACCAAAACCATTTTTATCGCCGCAGGCGTCGGCGCGTTTCAGCCGCGCACGCTCAAGGTCGACGGCATTGAGGCCTACGACGGCACGCAGTTGCACTACCGCGTGCGCAACCCAGAGCAGTTCAAAGACAAAAACCTCGTCATCGTGGGCGGCGGCGACTCGGCCCTGGACTGGGCACTGAACTTTGCGCAGGAAGGGCCGAACAAAGCGGAATCAGTCATCCTGCTGCACCGCCGCGACGGCTTCAAAGCCGCGCCCGCCAGTGTCGCCAAAATGAAAGCCATGTGCGAGGCGCATGAAATGCAGTTCACTGTCGGTCAAATCACCGACATCGAGCAACAAGGCGGCAAACTTACCGGGGTCAAAGTCACTGGCGGCGACGGTGTCACGCGCCTGATGCCGCTGGACATGCTGCTGGTCTTCTTCGGCCTGTCTCCCAAGCTGGGCCCCATTGCCCAGTGGAGCCTGGAGATCGAGCGCAAGCAAGTCAAAGTGGACACCGAAAAGTTCAGCACCAACGTGCCCGGCATCTTTGCGGTTGGCGACATCAACACCTACCCCGGCAAGAAGAAGCTCATCCTCTCAGGCTTCCATGAATGCGCCTTGGCGGCATTCGGATCCATGCCCTTCATCTTCCCGGACAAGAAGGTGCATTTGCAATACACCACTACTTCACCCAAACTGCACAAGGTGCTGGGCGTGGAGTCGCCGGTGTTTGACTAGCGTTGGACTAGATCTGGTTTAGTGCCAGTACTGCGCCTTCATCCGCGCGCAATAGGCCATCAAGTGGCTGCTGATGAAGTCCAAAAATAACTGATTGGGGTTTCTTTGCCTGACAGATCAATAGTTTTTTTAAAATTCGCCTAAAAACCTACAGATACAAAAAAGCCGACGCATGCGTCGGCTTTTTTTGGATTGACCCAAATTTACGCAAAATTCTTCTGCGCAAAGTCCCAGTTCACCAAGTTGTTCAGGAAGGTCTCGACAAACTTGGGGCGGGCGTTACGGTAGTCGATGTAGTAGGCGTGCTCCCACACGTCTACGGTCAGCAGAGCTTTGTCGGCGGTGGTCAGGGGTGTGCCCGCAGGGCCTGTGTTGACGATGTCTACGCTGCCGTCAGGTTTTTTGACCAGCCAGGTCCAGCCGGAGCCAAAGTTGCCGACGGCGCTTTTGGTAAAGGCTTCTTTGAAAGCGGCGTAGCTGCCAAATTTGGCGTTGATGGCGCTGGCCAATGCGCCCGTGGGCTCGCCGCCGCCAGCGGGTTTCATGCAACTCCAAAAGAAGGTGTGGTTCCATATCTGGGCGCTGTTGTTGTAGATGCCGCCGCTGGACTTTTTAATGATTTGCTCCAGCGTCAAGGCTTCAAACTCGGTGCCTTTTTGCAGGTTGTTCAGGTTCACCACGTAGGCATTGTGGTGCTTGCCGTGGTGGTACTCAAAGGCTTCCTTGCTGTAATGGGGAGCCAATGCGTCGATGGCGTAGGGCAATGCGGGTAGGGTATGTTCCATGGTGGTTTCCTCGTTGGTTGTAAAGTGCGAACCCCTGATTGTAGAAAACTTTCGGCTCTGATTTTGGGCAAGGGGTTTATCGCCCATGGTTTATCGCCTATGGGGCTGACTGCTTTGCAATCTGTTAAAACACTCTATCGCCCCAAGCCCACATTGCCTGCCCCTCCTGTGTTGGCTGCGCCTTCTACCCGTAACCTTGCCTTTCATGCCCACCACCCTCCCCCCTCCCCCTGTACAGCCCAGCATCCATTGGACCCTGGCCGACCAGCCCTGCACCGCCCAGTGGCATTCGGAGCGCGGTGCACCCGCGCCCAAGCGCGTGGTGCTGGCCGACGATACGCTGAATGCCGACACCGCCTACCGCCTGGCCTGCGAGGGCGTGGGCCTGCTGTGGCAGGGGGATTTTCAAAATGCCCGCATGCTGGTGCAGGCCCTAGCGCGCCGCACAGACCGGCTGCCCGAGCGCCAGCAGTTCAAGGCGAACAAACAGTCAGCCAACAAGGCGACAAAGCAGGCTGCCAAGGCCGTCAGTCCCCTCCCTTCGCCAACGTCCGCCACCACGACCGAACCCCACGATCCAGCAGCCGCAAACCCGGCCACCGCCCGCACGGCGCACAGCCGCGCTGCCGATGCCTTTCACCAGCACCGGCTAGCCCAGTCGCAGCGCGCCCGCGTGCTGGGCATGGTACTGGTGCCCCTCGACGAGGCCTACCAGATCACCCTGCGCCGCGCGCCCGAGGTGCAAGCCGCCTGTATTGAGGTGTGGGGCCCGCTGGATGCAGCCACTGCGGCTAAGGCCCAGGCGCGGCTGCTGGCCCACCAACAGGCCGCAGGCTTGGTAGCCAAACCGTCTGCTGATCCTGCCGATCAACCCTTCATTGAGTCGTTTGATGAGCCCGCCACACCCGTCAAACTCAGTAAGTTTGAGCAGAAAATCATCCACGAGAGCAAAGGCACGGTGACCCATGTGACCAGCCTGCGCGAACTGCTGGGCATGACCAGCAGCCACGAATGGCGCAAAAAAGGGGTGGAGGTGCCCGCCCTGGGCAACCCACCCGAGAACACCTTGTATGACCGCATTCACCCGCACTACGGCGTGTTCTCCCCCGTGCGGGGTGAATATGTAGGCCTGGTGGCCAAAGCGCCGTTGCCCGTCTCAGCGGCCTCTAAAACAACCCTCATCGCCTGGGACATTGGCACCGGCACCGGCGTGCTGGCCGCCATGCTGGCGCGGCGTGGCTTGCAGCACATCGTGGCCACCGACCAAGACCCACGGGCTCTGGCCTGCGCAGCCGACAACTTTGCACGGCTGGGTGTCGGGGCACA
>JAYVJV010000212.1:0-10417 GCA_043769005.1 Polaromonas sp.
TGGCATGCCGTGCACAGCCTGTTTACCTACGTTCCCGTACCGCAACGCATCCCTATCGCTATCGCTTGAACAATTTTGTATCTGGCCTGTTGCAAGGCCGCATCCACACTTTTTCAGGAGATAGTCATGCGTATTTTCAAAATACCTGTTGCGCGGGCATTCGCGCTCGCAGCCTGCCTGTGCGCTGCTACAGGGGCGCACGCAGGGCCCATGGGTTTTAAAGACAGCACCATGGTGATGGGCGACTTTAGCCCCAACTGGCGTGAGGGGTGGGTCAACTATGCCTTTACTCCGCGCGATGCAGTGGGCGCAGGTGGCCTGTGGATGCGCTCGGACGACCAGCGGCGCACCCGCACATTTACCGAGGCCACCTACACGCGTTTGGTAAAGCGCTGGAACGGCGAACACTCGCAGGCCAATGTGTGGTTTGTAATGGGCGCAGGACCCGTCAAGGGCAATGATTTTGCGGGCAACCGCACCATGCTGGCACCGGGCGTGTCGGTAGACTATGAGACCACGCGGGTCTATGTGTCAGCCATGGCGCGCCTGTACCGTGCAGAGGGGCTCAACCATGACTATGGCTCGGTACGGGCCGGGTTTTCGCTGTACGAGACAGACTACGACGAAGTGCAGCCCTGGCTGGTGCTGGAGGCGCGGCGTATGCGGGGCTTGTCAGACCGGGTAGAGATCACGCCCATGCTGCGCCTGATCCACAATCGCTACTTTGTCGATATCGGGGTCAACCAGGCCAGGCAGGGACGTTTGAATGTCATGTATATTTTTTAATTGGAGAGTGATCATGAAATCTATTACTATTAAATCAGTAGCTGCTTACGCCATATTTTATTGGACTACAGCCTATTTATCTGTCAGTTATGCAGCCGACACGGTGAAAGTCACGGTCAACGGTATGGTCTGCGCGTTTTGCGCCCAGGGCATTGAAAAACGCCTGACCAAGTTGCCTGCTACCAAAGCGGTGTTTGTCGATTTAAAGCAGCGCGTCGTCGCGGTTGAGGCCAAAGACGGCCAGAAGCTGGACGACCAAATCGTCCGCGCTGAAATTACCGACGCGGGCTACGATGTGGTCAAGCTGGAAGCCAGCAACCAGTCGGTAGCCGAAATTCGCGCTGAAATGAAGGCGAAAAAGTGAGCCTGCTCTCGTCAACCGACGGGCAGCGCCAGAGCACCAACAGCTTTGCGGCATCGGTGCTGTCGCTATTTGCCAGCTCGTCCACCCTGGTGTGCTGCGCGCTACCGGCCTTGCTGGTGGCGCTGGGAGCAGGCGCGGCGCTGTCAGGCCTGGTTAGCACTTTTCCGCAACTGGTGTGGCTGTCCGAGCATAAAGTGGCACTGTTTGGCTTTGCCGGCTTGATGCTGCTGGCCAGCGGTGTCTTGCAATGGCATAACCGCCATGCGCCCTGCCCGCTAGACCCAGCTTTGCGCAAGGCCTGCCTGCGCACCCGAGGCACTTCGCTATGGGTCTATGTGGCCAGCGTGGGCATCTATGCCATCGGCGGCTGGTTTGCCTTTGTTGCGCCATGGCTGGGTGGCGACTAAAACGGCTCTGGGCTGGGGTTTATAGTAGCGGCATGTCTAAAGCCATTCGCTATACCCTTATCTCCATCCGCGACCTGATGGTCTCGTTTGGCCCCTTCATCGTGCTGGGCGTGCTGCTGCTGGCGCTGGCCTACTGGTGGCTCGACCCCAACCCACCCAAAACCGTCACCCTGGCCACGGGCCCCGCGCAAAGCGCCTACGACGAGTTTGGCAAAAAATATGTCGAACGCCTCAAGGCCAGCGGCATCGAGGTGAAAGTGATTGAGACCGAGGGCTCGTCAGCCAACCTCAAGCTGCTGCGCGAAGGCAAAGTGGACGTAGGTTTTGTACAAGGTGGTACGGGCGATGCCAGCCCCGAGGACGAGCTGAAACTGCAAACCCTGGGCAGCCTGTTTTTAGAGCCCATCTGGCTGTTCTACCGCGAAGACGCGGCCCAGCGCCTGATGAAGGGCAACCCCGAGCAGCAAAAGCTCACCTCCCTCACCCAGCTGGCGGGCTGGCGCATGAACGTCGGCACCCCCGGCAGCGGCGTGCCCAACCTGATGAACCGCCTGCTGGAGAGCAACCGCGTCGAGCCCAAAAGCATCCAGCTCACCACCCTGGACCAAACCCCTGCCACCATGGCGCTGCTCAATAGCGAGACCGATGCCATTGTGTTTGCCTCGGCCCCCGAGTCGCTGATGGTGCAAATGCTGCTGCAAACCCCCGGCATCAAGCTGATGGACTTTGTGCAGGCCGAGGCCTATTCGCGCCGCTTTACCTTCCTCTCGCCCATGCTGCTGCCCCGTGGCGTAGTGGACCTGTCGATTGACAACCCGCCGCAAGACGTGCGCCTGGCCGGCCCCACCACCTCGCTGATTACGCGCAACGAAACCCACCCCGCCCTGGTGCAGCTGTTTACCACGGCGGCCCATCAAATCCATAGCACGGCAGGCTGGTTTAACAAGGCCCGCGACTTCCCCAACGCCCGCCGCGACGAGCTGCCCATGGCCAAAGAGGCCGAGCGCCAGCTTAAAACCGGCCCGCCACTGCTGCAGCGCTACCTGTCATTCAGCATGGCCAATTTGATCGAACGCATGTGGGTGGCCCTGGGTATCATCATCGCCATTTTGCTGCCCCTGTCGCGCGTGCTGCCCCCGCTGTACCAGTTCCGCGTGCGCTCGCGCATCTTCCGCTGGTACGCCCAACTGCGCGCCATCGAGCAGCGCGAGAGCACCAATGCAGACGCCAACAAAGCCCTGGTGGGCGAGCTCAACGCCATGGACAAAAACGTAGAGCGCATCAAAGTGCCGCTGTCGTATGTGAACGAGCTGTACGACCTGCGCGCCAATATCCATCTGGTGCGCAAGAAGTTGCTGCGGACTTGAAACCCCAAGAACACAACAACTCCATGCACCTGCGCAGCATGGGCCTGGTTACAGCCCATCAATTTGTATTGCCACCGACCGTTAAAGTAAAGGCATCGGCCTGCGCCGATAGCTCTGCGCCTCCACCACAAAGAAGCCTTCTACGGTTTGGTTACCCAACTGCTGTAGCAGAGCCAGGATCGCCAGAGCGGCGGCTTGGGGGCTTGACGGCGGGACGCGCAGATAAAAAACTGCGGGGGGCGTAGGCATTCGGTTCACAAATATCAGCTCACCGTAGTCGCGGTCAAAGGTCACTATGCTGCGTTGCTGCGTGTGCGCCATGGACATCACCCCGGTGTCCGTCATGCCTGGCTGGTGTTCAGTAATGGAAAGTACGTCATGCCCGGCAGCCCGCAGGACTTGAACTGAAGAGAGCGGAATATTCTCGTTGGCCAGTAGCTGCATGGTGCGAGCAGGCAGCTACTAGTTTTAAGCCGCCAGAGCGTGGGCTACAAATTGTTCATCTTGCATGCATTGCACACTAAAGGCAAACACGGCTTGCAGCGCAGCCGGGGAAAGTTGTGGGTAGTTTTCCAGTACCTGCGCCTGACTCCAACCGTTGGCAAACAGGCTTAATACAAATTCAGCAGACAAGCGCGTACCGCGTACGACAGGTTTGCCCGAGAGTACGTTACTACGAAGTTCAATATGGTCTTGCCATGGCATGTGCAGCTTCCTTCGTAGACATTGTAGCGCTTTAAAATTTACTTGAAAAGAAGCCGATACCCCTATAAATACAGGCGTAAGCAGCTATCAAATTTATTGCAAGGCATGCCAGGCAACGCTGCCAAAAAGCCAAACCACGGGGCCGATCAACCCCAACAAAACCAGCCACGGCCAGCCCAGTGACAGACCAAAACTCAGACCAGCTACTAACAACCAAAGGGAAAAACTCAGAGGGTTATGGGGCATGGGGTTCTCCTTGGTTGGCATTGTAGCGATCATGTGGCACACCAAAACACGCAAAATAATCCGTAAGATGCACCCATGTGCAGCCACTATGAATCTGTCCGAGACCCCGTCCAGTACAAGCAATCGCTAGGCGTAGCGCTGCCTGCGGGTGCCAAGGACGATGTGTGGCCCTGCTACAGCGCCAGCCTGGTGCGCCGCCACCCGCATGCCGATGTGGGTGACGAATCCGTGCCTGCGCGCGAGGCGCTGCTGGGCCTGTTTGGCCTGGTGCCGCACTGGGCTACCGACGGCAAAATTGGCAGACAAACCTATAACGCCCGCAGCGAAACGGTGCATGAGAAGCCCAGTTTTAGAGATGCCTGGGCCAAGGCGCAGCACTGCATCGTGCCCGCAGCGGCCATTTATGAACCCGACTGGCGCAGTGGCAAAACGCAGGCCACCCGCATCGCCCGCGCGGACGGCCAGCCCCTGGGTATAGCGGGCCTGTGGGCCGCCTGGCGCGCCCCGTCGGGCGAGCTGGTGCACAGCTTTACCCTGCTGACGCTGAACGCCGACGCGCACCCGTTGATGCGCCAGTTTCACCGCCCCACCGACGAGAAACGCATGGTGGCCATCCTGCCCGAGGCGCACTACGCCGACTGGCTCAATGCACCCGCGCAGCACTGCCGGGATTTGCTGCAACTGTACCCGGCACAGCTGCTGGCGGCTACGCCAGCGCATGCGGCAGCGGGTGGCGTGACAAATGAAATGGTTGGGTTGTTTTAAGCTACCAGGTACTTCGGTAGACACATTTTTCCAAGAGAATAGGCCTGTAGACCAATAAATACTAGTGTAATCAGCTACTAAAATTATAGCTACACCGCACAGTATTTTTCCTGAATCTCGGTATCCGCCAGCAAATCTTTCGCCTTGCCGTGGTGCACGATCTGACCTTGGTCCAGGATGTAGGCGCGGTCAGAGATGCCCAGGGCGCGTTCTACGTTTTGCTCTACCAGCAAGATGGTGACGCCTTGGCTGCGCATGTTGGCAAACAGCGCAAACATCTCGTCCACCAGGATGGGCATGATGCCTTCGGACGGTTCGTCCAGCAGGATCATGCAGGGCTTGGCCATCATGGCGCGGGCAATCGCCAGCATTTGCTGCTCGCCACCCGATAGCGAGCTACCGTCCTGGTGCAGGCGCTCTTTGAGGCGCGGGAAGGTTTGGGCAATCTCGTCGACCATGGCGTTCATGTCGCCGCGCTGCTTGCTGGCGATCAGCCCGAGCTGCAAGTTCTCCAGCACGCTCAGGCTGGCGACGATGCGGCGGTCTTCGGGCACGTAGGCCAAGCCTTTATGAAAACGCTCATGGGTTTTGAGCGGCAGCATGTCTTGCCCGTCAAATACTACGCGCCCGCTGCATTTGTCCAGCAGGCCCATGATGGTGCGCAAGGTGGTGGTTTTGCCCGCACCGTTGCGGCCCATCAGGGTGACGATCTCGCCCTGCTTGACTTCAAAATCCAGGCCCTGAACGACGTGGCTGCGGTCGTACCAGGCGTTGAGTTGTTCTACTTTGAGCATGGTGTTTAGTTTTGACCCAAGTACACGCGCTTGACTTCGGCGTTGCTTTTAATTTCGTCGGGTGTGCCCTCGGCCAGCAGCTCGCCGTGGTGCAGCACCAAGAGGCGTTTGCACAGGCCCATCACCAGCTTCATTTTGTGCTCCACCAGAATAATGGTGCGCTCGGTGGCTAGCTGGGTAATCAGGTCCATCATCACCATGGTCTCCTGCGGCGACATGCCTGCGGTGGGCTCATCCATCAGCAGCAGCTTAGGCTGGCAGGCCAGGGCCATAGCGACTTCGAGTGAGCGTTGTTGGCCGTGGGCCATATCGCCAGAGAGTTTGTTGCGGCTACCCTGCAGGCCTACGCGCGCCAGCAGGGCATCGGCGCGGTCATTCAATTCGCCATAGCTGCCGCGCGGTTTGAATATTTGGTAGCGTGCGCTTTGCATTTGCAGCGCCACGCGCACGTTCTCGTGGGCGCTGAGCTGCTTGAACACGTTGGTGATCTGAAAGCTTTTGGCAATGCCCCGGCGTGCGTAGTCGTGCTGGGCAAGGTGCGTAGTGTCTTGGCCTTCAAACAGCACCTGGCCCTGGCTGGGCGGTATGCCGCCGCTGATGACGTTGAAAAACGTGCTCTTGCCTGCACCGTTGGGGCCGATGATGGCCGTCAACTCGCCGCTGTAAAAACGGGTGCTGATATTGTGCAGCGCCTGGAATTTACCGAAGTAACGCGAGACGGCGGTGACTTCAAGGATCGGGGTTGCACTCATGCGGCCCCCTTGATTTTTTGCTGCCAGCGGCTGGTCCACTCCAGCACCGTGCCCCAGATTCCTTTGGGGAAAAACAAAACAAAAAACATAAAGATCACACCCGTCACCGCCATCCAGTATTTGGTGATGTTGGTCACCACGTCTTCCAGATACAGGAATACCGCTGCACCGACAAACGGCCCCATAAACGTGCCCATGCCGCCCAGCAGGCACATCATGACGGCGTGGCCCGATTGCAGGTAGTGCAGCGAATCAATCGGCACAATGGACAGATGCAAGGCCCGCAGCGCACCGGCCAGGCCGCAAATGGCGGCAGACAGCACAAACACCAGCAGTTTGCTGCGGGCTACGTCGTAGCCGCAAGCGGCAGCGCGCTTTTCGTTCTCGCGGATGGCCTCGATCACCGCGCCAAAGGGTGAGCTGAGAATGCGCGAGACAAACCACAGCGCCAGCGCCACAAACACCAAAATCACATAGTATTTATTCAGCGGGTTCATAAAGTCGATGCTGATACCGGGCAGGTTGATGGTCTCCACCTTCACACCACGCAAGCCGTTCTCGCCACCCGTCCAGTCGTCGGCTTTGTAAAAGGCGTAGTAGACAATTTGCGCCAAGGCCAGGGTGACCATGGAGAAATAAATGCCGCGCGTGCGAATGGCCACATAGCCAATCACCAAACCCGCAAAGCAAGAAGCCGCCACACCGACCAGAATGGCGGCCCACCAGGGCCAGCCTGCGTGCACCACCACTATGCCCGCCAGATAGCTGCCCACCCCTAAAAAGGCGGCGTGGCCAAACGACAGCATGCCGGTGTAGCCAAACAGCAGGTTAAACCCCACGGCGTACAAACCAAAGATCAAAATGTTGACCGCCAAGGCCTCATAGGGCATGAGGAAGGGGAAGACCATTAAAAATGCCACCGTGGCCGCTACCCGGTGGCGGCGGATCGCGTCGATGGCGTTGCTGATGTGGTGCTGCATAGTAGGGTGGGTGCCTTAACTCATCAAACCGGCTTTGCCGAAAAAACCCTGCGGACGAATCAGCAGCACGACCGCCATCAAGACAAAGATGGACATCTCGGCATAGGCCGGTGCAAACAGCGATGTCATGGCAAACACAATGCCGACCAACAATCCCGCGATGACTGCACCGGGCAGCGAGCCCATGCCGCCCACCACCGTCACCACAAAAGACTCCGCCAATATCGGTATGCCCATCTCCGGGTTGACCGCCCGGGTGGGCGCGGCCAGCAGGCCCGACAGGCCTGCAATGGCGGTGCCAATGCCAAACACCATGAGCCACACTTTGGAAATATCGACACCCAGTACCTTGACGATTTCCGGGTCACGCGAGCCTGCGCGGATGATCAGGCCAAAGCGGGTTTTCTCAATAAAAAGCCACAAACCTATCACAATCACTGCGGTAGCTGCTATCAAAAACAAACGGTACAGGGGAAAGTGACCAAAGCCTAAGTTCACCGCACCGCGCAGCTCGGGCGGTGTGGAGCTGGGCACACCTTCAATGCCAAAGACAAAGCGCATCGCTTCGATCATCACGTAAGACAGACCAAAAGTGAGCAAGAGCGGGTAGTCAATGCCGCGCCCATACAGGGGGCGCACCAGAAACCGCTCGCACAGCAGGCCTAGACTGCCCACGACCAACGGCACCAAAATCAAACTGAACCAGAAGCTGCCCGTCAAGGCCATGAAGTACACGCCCAGGAATGCGCCCACCATGAAAAACGCACCGTGGGCAAAATTGACCACGGTGAGCATGCCAAAGATAAGCGACAGGCCCACCGCCAAGAGCGCATAGACAGCGCCCAGGGCGATCCCCGTCATCAACTGCAGCGCGAACAGGTTCAGAGTGATATCAACCATGCAACTGTCTTATCAAGTGCTAATTTTGTGGCCCAGCTCGTCGCAGGTGCGCAGGTTTTTCTCGTTGGAGTCCTCTATCGACAGTACATTGAAGACATCGTATTTGTCTTTCATGTTTTTCGATTTGGATTCGACAATGATGACCGACTGGACCGACTGGTGGTCGCACTTGCGGTAGGCCTGGTCGCCCTTGTACCAGTTGTAGCGCAACTGGCGCAGCGCAATGCTGACCTTGAGCGACTCGGTGGATTTGGCATCGCGCACGGCTTGCAGCACACTGCGCACCCCAGCGTAGCCCAGCGCGCCGTAGTCTGATGGCACCGCACCGCCGTGGGCCTTGCGAAACTTGTCGTTGAAGGCTTTGGCCGAAGGAATTTTGTCTTCCATACCCCAGTAGTACGAGGTGCCGCCAATCAGGCCGTCAAAGGCCTCAGCGCCGCCTGCCTGGCGCGCGGTGTACAGCAGCACGGGGGTAATGACCTTCATGTTGGCCTTCAAACCAAAATCGGTGATCTGTTTGGCGGCGTTCACCAGGTCGCGGCCAAAGCTGCACAGCACCAGCACATCGGGCTTGGCCGCCTGGATGCGTGGCAGGAAAGAGGAAAAATCTGCCGTGCCCAGCGGGTGGCGAATATCGGCTACGGTTTGCATGCCATAGGCCTGGCCCACGCGCTGAAAGCCGCGCACCATCTCGTGGCCGTAGGCGTAGTCGGCGGTTAGTAGCGCCATCTTTTTGCCAAACTTGGGGAAGGCATAGCGCCCGACAGCGCCTGCGGTGAGGTGCGGTGTGAGTGCCTCGTGGAAGGTGTACATCGACCAGTCTTTGGCTTCGTTGATGGCGTCAGACTGGCTGATGGAGTTGAAAATAATCTTGCGGTCGCGGCACACGGCGTTGATCGACAACTGGGTGGCCGCCGACAGCGACCCGACGACAAAATCGACCTTGTCTTTTTCGATCAGTTCCAGCGTACGTGTGGCTGCCTCGCCAGGGTTGAGTTTGTCGTCACGCACCAGCAGTTCGGCCTTGCGGCCGTTGTAGCCGCCGCCATCGTTAAATTCTTTGACGGCAATTTCGGCGCAACGCACCTGGTCTTGCGCCTCGGCAGAAAAAGCGCCAGTGAGTGGCACCGGAAAACCAATTTTGATGGGCGTAGTTTGCGCCTGCACGATATTGAACAAAGCAGGAGTGACTGCGACGGCAGCGCCCCCTACCAGCAAGGAACGGCGGCCATTGTTTACGCGGGTTGGATGGTCATTCATACAAATCTCCAGGGTTGGTTAATGGTAAAAAGGAACAGGGAACTTCAGTGCACCGATGCAGGAGTTCCTGCATGGGCGCTAGGTTTGGACAGATCAATTGCGGTTTCCAGCATGACACTGCGGGCATCGCGTGCTTGCACGGTGATGTGCGACCCAGGCTGCTGACCCAGCGCCTGCATATATGCGCCCAATGCGCGGCCACGCTGCACTACTGCCATACAGGGCGCTAAACGCATCTGCTCATAGGCCAGCAAAGCCTGCGCAGTAGCTCCGTGGGCAGCTATGCTCTCGGCCAATGCCATTGCATCTTCTGCGGCCTTGGTCACACCCATGCCTACATGCGGGCGGGCGACAAAGGCCGCATCGCCCAGCAAGGCCACGCGCTCAAAGGCCAGGCGAGTGCTGGCGCAATCGTAGATAGGCTGCAAAAAGGGCTGCGCGGTTTTCTCCAGCATTTCGGCAAACTGCGGAGCCAACCGCTCACGGGCGATTTGCCGCACCTGCGCCACGTGCTGCCAGGCCACTTTATTGGGCGAAATACCCAGCGGGTAGTGCTGGCCGTCGGCATCGGTCATCAGTGCGGTGAGCTCATCATGTTCATTGGCCGGGCGGTACCAGACAAAGTTGTAGCGGCGCTGACCGCGCGCGGTGGCATTGCCTGCGCCTGCCACCGGGTAGCCAATCAGTTGCTCGCCGGGTGGCACGCCAAAGCCAAAGGTATCAAACACCGTTTTTAAAGTCCACTGCGACAGCACGGCTTCGTCGCACACGCCGCGCCAGGCCACATAGCCTGCGTACTGCGGTTGCACATCGGGCAAATGCTGGGCGCGCACGGTAGAGCGGATGCCGTCCGCAGCCACCACCAAATCTGCTTCAAAACTGCGGCCATCTTCGCACTGCACACGTGCGCCGCGCTCGTTTTGCGAAACCTGGGTGACGGCGGCGTTATACACATAGCGCTTGGCATCGAACACCGAGGACAGCATGTCGTACAGGCGGCTCCAGGAGGTGAGCACCTGCGAGATATGCGCATGCTCTACCACTGCGCCATCACGCGCCAACACCACACGCTCGGTGACGGCCACGCCCAA
>JAYVJV010000213.1:0-3427 GCA_043769005.1 Polaromonas sp.
GTGTTGGCTCAAAGTAGCTGGCCCAGGGCTGCAAGGCATATTGCTGATGCGCCGGTTCGTTGGGCGGCAGCGGCACCGGGCGCGGCATGCGATGTTGCACCGGCACACTGCCCGATACCAACCCATCACCCAGCAACAAACCACTCTGGCGCAGCAATTGGTTGCGCCAGAAGAAATACACCCCCGGCCGCGCACCCACGGTGATGTGCCGCAACAAGCCCGGCAACACCGGCTGCCAAGAGGGCTTCAGCAGGCTCCCTACCTTTTCATCCAGCTTGCTGAGTGCGGGCGGTGCCACCACTTCGTCTGGGTCCAGCAGGGGCAGCGGTGCATCGGGCAAGGTGGGTAGCAGGCTGCGAATGGGCTTGGCGCGGAATAACTTGGGCAAGCTAGCGGCAGGGCGCTCGCTTTGGGCGGATCGGAACTGCGGCGCAGCCAACGGCGCTTGCCACCACAGCGTTAATGGGTTCGCGCCTGCTCCAGCACCCACATCGGCCCCCAAAACCCCTGCGCGATCCTGCGTGTATTGCACGCTCATGCGCACGCCGCTAAACCCCCACGGCCACTTGGCGTTTATGGTTTTGTCGCCCACAGTCACGAATGTCGAAGACTGCGTGAGATACAACGGCTGCACGCCAATCACTTGCGGCGGCGCAAGTTCAAATGCCTGTAGCGCGGCGGGCATGGCATAGCCGCCAAACTGCCCCTGCCGGTAGCGCAACGCCGCAACCCGCGCCCGCAAGCGCGGCGCACGGCGCGTCAACGTTTCGCTCAAGGCCAAATCCGTCACGATGTCATAGGCATACGTCGTCGTCACCAGCGCATCCCGGTCGGCGTTGGCAGCCCCTGGCGTCAACTCAAGCTGATTAATCTGCCGCATGCGCAGCACCGCCACCAGAGAATCGGGTGCCAGCCGCGCATGCGCCTCGCGCGCCCAATCTTGCGCGTCGCTCATCAGCTTTGCCTCGGCTGCGGCGCTTATAGCTTTAGAACCTATCTCAATAGGGGCGACATCCCTTGTAGGGATGTCGTCCCTGATAACCAATTGGGATAGGCTCTTAGGGTCCATCTCCAAGAAGTGGCTACCCACCGGGCGCAGTTCGCCTGTGCGTGCGTCAATTGCCAGCAGTTCGGCAGCCAGCACGCGCATATGGCTTGTGGCTTTTGCATCGCGCATGGCAAAACCCAAACTTAAGTAGGGACTGACCGCAAAACTGACCGGCATGTCTGCCGCTTGCCAGGCGGGCAACAACGTGGCGGCGGCAAACCGCTGCGGGCCGCTGGCTACGCTGGTCCGGCCCAACCCGCTCGTCCCAATCAACAAACCCACCAGATGCCAGGCGTATTTGCGCAAGGCCGCGGGCGAGCTGGGGCTGAAGCCTTGCAGCACCAGCAAGCTGCCTTTACGCCACACCAACGCAGCATCGGTCACATCGTCGGGCAAGGCATCGTCGGTTCGCGGGGCGGGCGGGTAAGCGATGCGGGCGGGGTCGAAGGCTTGGCGCAGCGCGGCGTTGCGGCTCAGCCGTGCAGGCGTGTCGGGCAGCGCCGCCATCACGCTCTGCAAGCCAGCGGGCGCTTTTTCGCGGATGGGGTGTTGCAACCGCATCCAGCTTTCGTCCAACGTGGCAGGGTCCAGCCGCGCAAACAAACGCCCGGCGGCCGCATCAAAGCTGGCGATGCTGAAGCTCAGCGGCACATCATCGGCCCGGCTGGTGAGCGCCAACGCCACAGCAGGCAAAGCCACAGCGGGGTTGCTGGCGCGGCGCGTTTCCAAGCTCAAGATTGGGTCTTGTTGCAGAGCACTTGTGCCCGTCGCGTTCGCCTCCTGCGGTTGCAGTCGCCCCAAAAACGGCGTCGTCATCAACAGCCAACTTGGTTGCTGTGGGTCAGACATCGCAAAATCGGCTGGGCTGCTGGGCGTGCCGAGCTGGCTGCCAAACGGCAAATATTGCAAGGTGGTGAGGGTAGCCTGCCCCAATGGCTGCTGCTGTATCCAATGCGGCGCGCTGGCTTCCACCAACAGCGTCTTGGGCAACGCCGCATCACTGAGTTCCGGCGCAACGCCATCCGACCCATCCAACAATAGCGTGCGCAACTCGTCGTTGTAATAGCCCAGCTTGGTGGGCTGCGACGTGGGCGGGCGATAGTTCACTAGCAGGCGCGCTTTGAGTTGCGGATTGCGCTCGACGCCTACAAAGAAGCGCCGTGCATCTGGGTTGTTTTGCACAAACGTCTCGTCGCCATCACCGCGCAGAATCACGCTCAGGTCGTTGCCCGCGTTCCAATCAGCGCGGTTCACAATCTCCTGCACCACCTCGGCCAAATCACCTAAAAACTGAACCTGATCGTGCGTCCAGGCATCGCTCTTCTCCAGCTTTAGGCGCAAGTTGGCCTGCGTGGCGGTGCGTTGCGAGGGCGGGCTGGCCGTGCTAAAGGCTGCGCTGTTGCCAGCAGCCTCACCATAAATATTGAGGCGGATGCGCGTGTTGGTGTCGTTCGCGGCCACCAACTCCAGCGTGGCGTTTAGGATGCGTGCGCCGCGCGGCATGGGCGCGTTGCGAAAGTGCAGCCCGCAGTAGCCCTGCTTGGCACCCACATTGCCCACCCAGTGCAAACCCTGCTGCGCCGCTGGGCTAATGATCTCGGTGAAGAAGCCCTCTTGGGTTTCGTTCACGTCATCGGCGGGTTGCTGCACCGAGGTGGCTTTTAAGGTGGCAGCGGCGAACACGGGCGGGGTCACGTCCTCGCTGCCGGTGGTTTGCAAGAACGTGCGGAATGCGCCCGGCGTCAGCAGCCGCACTTCTTGGGTTGCGGTCCAGCGTCGGTCGTGGCTCAGGGCATAGTTCGCGGCGGCTTGCGCGGGTTTGGGCTTGTGGGCGCGGCGGGTGTTGGCGGCGGGTTTCACATCCACCAACTGATGTTCGACGACGGCTAAAAATTGCCAGGCTGTCTCGGCTAGGTTGAAAATTAGATTCGCTTCGCCAATGACCGGCAACGAGGCCGGGATGGCATGTTGATTGAGCAGCACACGCATGGCGTGGCGGGTGTGATTGAGCGATGCGGGCGCGTTGACCCCGCGCGAGGCGGGCAGGGTCAGTTGTGCCTGCGCTGCGTCGTAGGCCATTTCATTGGGCAACGGCCACGAGATTAAGTTGACGATTTCGACAAAGCCATTGAGCAAAAAGGTCTCGTCCCAAACGGCAGCGGCCTTGTGGAAGCGCCCGGTGTAGGCAAAAGCCACATCGCCCGAAGACGCGTTGAACAACTGGCTGGCCGTCACCGTCGCACCTGCCTCGGCTAAATACGCGCCCCACTGGCAAGTGAGCAGCACCTCGGTGAACGCAGTTTCGAGCGTGAGGCTTGGGATGCCTGCTGCGCCTGCGCCGGGCACCACGCTGAACGTGAGCGCGGCAAAGCCGGGTGC
>JAYVJV010000214.1:0-4547 GCA_043769005.1 Polaromonas sp.
GTTTGCCAGTGCTTTAGAGAGCTCGCTTTGCAGTTTGGCAATGGTCTCTGGCGCTGTGCCCTTGGCGGCAAATATACCAATCCAACCGTCAGACTCCACACCCGCATAGCCCAGCTCACGGATGGTGGGCACATCCGGAAACGCAGCCAAGCGTTTGGGGCCCATGTAGGCATGCGCACGCAAGCGCCCCGCCTTCACCAGTTGCGCCACGGGACCGGCTGGCCCGTTCCATAAAAAGTTGACTTGGCCGCCCACAAGGTCTTTCACCGCATCGCCCGATGCTTTGTAGTGCACAGCGGTCATGTCCAAGCCCAGCTCTTGGGCCAGCAGCAGGCCACCAAAATGCGAAATCGTGCCAGGGCTGTAAGTGCCGTAGTTGATCGCGCCCTTGGGCTGCTTGTTGGCCCAATCGAGGAATTCGGCGAAGTTCTTGGGCTGCAGGCTCGCTGGCGTGAGCAGCATCAGGCTGCCACGGCCCAAGTCGGTCACGGGCATCAGGTCGTTCAGTGGGTCATAGGGAAACTTGTAGACATGGGGGTTGATGACCACGCCTGCCTGCACGGTGATCAAAATCGTGTTGCCATCGGCTGGCGCGGCCAGCAGGGCGCTGCCAGCCAAGCGGCCTTGCGCGCCGGCGCGGTTTTCCACGATCACGGGGCGCCCGATTTGCGTGGCCAGCTTCTCGGCCATGGGGCGAATCAGCGCGTCCATGCCGCCACCGGCTTGGTCGGAGGTGATGATTTTCAGGGTTTGGGCGCTGGCTGCGCCAGCGCAGAACAGGCTTGCTGCACATAAAAGAGCGGCGGCAGTGGATTTCCCAAAGTATAGTGGCATGGTGAACCTCATGGTTTGGTTGTATGCGGTGAGTTTAACAAGGGTGCAAGCGCGGCTTGTTGGGGCTTTTTCGTGCAGGGTTTATCTGGAAGCATGGGTTTATAGCGTGTTTTTAGCGTAATTTTTAGCGTGCTTTATACGGATGTGAGGCGTTCAAGCTTTGCGCCCTTAGGCGGCAAAATGCTGAGTAATTTTTCATGCAGGCGCTGGCGCAGGGCGGCGTGGGCTGGCTCACTCCACCTATTGTGGTGCTGCAGTGGGTCAAGGCGCAGGTTGTACAGCTCGCCCTCAGAGCCATCGTGGATGCTGCCTGCTTCGTAAAAAGTGGCCACCCATTGGTCTGCGCCGTCTTCTAAATACAGGGTGCGCAAATGCTGCTCAATGCCGCGCAAATTGCTGTCCCACTCGGTGAGTGACCAGTTGCGCACTGCTGCCTCGTTGCTCTGTGGCAGGGGCGCGCCCTGCATCCAGTCTGGCACGGCATGGCCTGCTATGGCGCAAAAGGTGGGTGCAAGGTCGACCTGCTGCACCGGCTTGCTCACCTCGCCCGCCGCCACGCCCGCAGACGGCGCGGGCCGCCACACCATGGGCAGGCGCATGAGTGCGTCCACGTGGTAGGGGCCTTTGAACAGCAGGCCAAAATCGCCCTGCAGCTCGCCGTGGTCGGCGGTGTAGACCACGTCGGTGTCTTGCTCCCAGCCCTTGGCCGCAATCGCTGCTATGACGCGGCCCAGCGCCTCGTCGATCAGCTCGTTTTCAATATGGTTCATGGCATCTACCTCGCGCAGCTGGTCAGCGGTCATGTGGGCGGGAATCCACTTGGGTGGGGCTTCAAAATTGGTCACCAAACGGCCCTCATACCAATCGAGCCACTGGCGCGGTTTGGTTTTGAGCACCTCGCGGGCTTGGTCTGGCGGCAAGTAGCCCGCAGGCAAATCCAGCTCGCGCCAGTTCACGCGGCCTAGCTCACTGGCAGGCGGGTCCCAAGGGTGGTGCGGATCAGGAAAGCTCAGCCAGCAAAACCAATCTTGGTCAGCATCGAGCGTGTTGAGCCACGCAATGGCCTCATCGGCCACCCACTCGGTGTGGTAAAGCGCACGGGGCACGGGGTTGTGTTTGACCTGCACGGCACCGGTGTCGCCGCCGCCCACGCCGTTCACGTCCAGTGTGGCGATGTCGATGACTTTGTAAAACCCGTCGCAGTGCTCGGGGTGCTGGGCATTCATCTCTAGCGCGTAGTGCAGCCAGCCTTGCACGGTGTGGGTGGCTAGGCGGGCGTGTTCAAAGCCGCGCAGTGGGCCGGTTTTGCCGCCCACGCAGAGCTGGGTTTCGGCAAAGCGCGCCATCGGGTCCATCAGCGGGTCAAAATGCGCCTTGCCCACAATGGCGGTGCGCTAGCCCTTGGATTGCAAAAATTCGGCCACACTGGGTGCGCTGTGGGGCAGCTCCATGCCGTTCATGGTGACACCGTGGGTGCGGGTGTATTGCCCCGTGAGCATGGTGCTGCGCGCTGGCTGGCACACCACGCTGTTGGCGTGGCCGCGCGTGTAGCGGATGCCTTGGCGGGCCAGCGCGTCGATCACGGGGGTTTTGGCCACGCGCCCGCCATTGCAGCCCAGCGCGTCGTAGCGTTGTTGGTCAGTGGTGACGAAGAGGATTTTGCGTCCCATGGCGGTTTCCTTGTGTTGTTTTAACGGCTGGCGAGCTTGGGCAGGCGCTCAGCCTTGGGGTCAAAGTAGCTAAAAAATGCGGCCAAATCGGCTAATTCACCACTGCTTAAGCTGACTTTGCCGCTTTGCATGAGTGCCGCAAAGCCTGCAATCCCGCCTTGCAGCAGCTGGGGCAGGCTGGCGCGCTCCATTGCCAGTGTGGGGGTGGATTTTTCAGATTTTTGATATTTTTCAGCAGCATGTCGCCGTGGTATGGTCATATCGTGCTCTGATATTTGTAGTATGCCGTGTCGGATCTCTAGTACGCATTGGCGCTGCATGTCGGTCAATTCAAATACCATGCTGCACTGCACATCTAGGCAGCGCTCAGCGGCTAGGCGCACGGCCAAGAGTTCGAGCATGTCGCGCGGGGCCAGCGCTTGCAAGATGTCGTCGCTGGCCAGCGAGTTAGCGCCAATGGGCAGCTTGTCATACGCGCCATCGAGCTCGCGCGAGGCGGTTAAATACCAGTTGCGCCAGTTGATGTTGTCACTGGCGTAGCCTAGGCTTTTGAAAGCTTGGGCTTTGCAGGCTTTGGCCGCTGCGTCTGTGGGGTCTGCGCGCACCAGCAGGCTGGCCAGTTCGGCGGCCCAGCGGGCTTCATCGAGCTGGGCATCTTGGTGTGAGTCGCTTGAATCCGCTGCGTCAGCCGAGTTGGCCGCTGCTTGGGCTGCTTGCAAGGCCGCGTCGCGCCCGCCTATTAAGGCCAGCCAGCGGCGCGCTTTGTCCAGCGGGGGCAGGGGGTCTAGGGTGGCGGGGTCGCCGTCAAACCAGCCCAGCTGGCCGGTGAAGATTTGGCGGGCGCAGTGCTTGACTGTGCCGTAGTATTCGCCCAGCCACGCGTGGCTGGCCAGGTGCGGGGGCAGGGCGGGCAGCAGGTCGGCCAGCTCGTCGGGGCGCGCACCTTGGTTCATCAGACGCACCGATTGGTCGTGGATAAAGGCAATGGCATCGCGGTAGGCGGTGAGCAGCTCGTCAATATGGGCAGCGCCTGCCACAGGACGGCCATGGGCTGGCACCATGTAGGCAGCAGGCGCATCAGCATGCTGGGCGCGCATGGCGTCGATGCTGCGCACCCACTGCTGCGGGTCGCGGTAGCGCGTGCCGCGCAGGGTGTGCACATTGGCCAAGCATTCGCCTTGGATCACCTCGGCGCTCAGGAGCACATTCAGCGCGGGCAGCCACGCAATGAGCTCGTCATCAGTCTCGCTAGGGGCGTGGTGAAAATCAAAGTCTATGCCCGCCAGATTAATCTGCAAACGCTTGGCAAAAGTGAGCGTGGGGGCAATAAAGCTGGCTTTGCCACGCGCCAGCACCGGGCCAATGCCGCCTTGCACCGCGCCCAATGGTCCTGGCTCTAAGAGCGCGCCAAAAGTGTAAGCGCTGCGCACCCGCAAAATCGGCGCCACCACCGAGGCGTTGTTGCGCACCGCCTCCATCAGGCTGTCGTGGGCAATGATTTGGCAGGCACCGCTGGCCACTGCTTCGTTGCTGGCAAAGGCGCGCACACCATTGATGTGGTCGCTGTGGTTATGGGTGTAAACCACGGCGGCGTAGGGCAAAGCGGCCGCCTGTGGGCAGGTTTTTTCAAAATCCGCCTTGGCCAAGAGCGCCGCGTCCACGCTCTCGGTGGTGTCCACCACCACGATGCCCGTTTTGCCCACCACAAAAATCACATTCGCAATCGCATAGCCCACGGCGCAATACACCACATCGGCCACGCGGTAAATTTTTTGGCCCATGCGCTGGGCGTGGGCGGTCAGGCGTGGTGACACGGTGGGGGCGCTGCCCGTAAAGGCCAAATTGCGCTGCGCATCAAAAGCCACCTCCACGCCAGCGTAGTAATGCGCAAAATCGGCCAAAGGCGCGCGGCTGGCGCGCTGGGCTTGCAAAATGGTTTGCAAAGGGCGGCCAAGCGAGGGGGTAGGGGGTGCAGTCATCGCGCATGTCTCCAGTAAGCGGTGATAATGAATTTGTACTGCACAATCATCGCATCCAGCCATG
>JAYVJV010000215.1:0-2244 GCA_043769005.1 Polaromonas sp.
GTATTTGCGCATGAACCCGAATGGACAAATTCCGGTGCTGCAAGATGGTGACTTTACGCTGTGGGAAAGCAATGTGATCGTGCGCTACCTCTGTGCAAAGCATTCTTTTGGCAAGTTGTACCCCGAGAATGTGCAGCAGCGCTTTGATGCCGAGCGCTGGATGGACTGGCAGCAGACCACTATGAACAATGTGGGTCGCGCGGCTTTTGTGGAGTGGATTCGCACGCCGGGCGACAAGCCGGATATGGCGGTGATTGCCAAGTCGGTCGCAAGCACCGAGCCGCAGTTGGCTATGCTGGACGCGCACTTGGCACAGCGCCCCTTCATGGCGGGCGAGTTTATGACGATGGCGGATTTTCCGAGTGCCTGCGAGATGCACCGCTGGTGGGGCCTGCCGCCCGCGCACCCCGCCCTGCCGCGCAGCGCCTACCCGCACCTGTCGCGTTGGTACGCGGGTGTTTGCGCGCAACCCGCCAGTACGGGTGTGCTAGATATTGTTTTGTCGTAAGGAGAGACCCACCATGTCACAACGCGCCTTCAAACAGGTCGATGTATTTACACAGCGCCCCTACTACGGCAACCCGCTGGGCGTGGTGCTGGACGGCACGGGCTTGAGTGCGCAGGAGATGCAGCACTTTACCAACTGGACGAACCTGTCCGAGTGCACCTTCCTCTTGCCGCCCACGCACGCACAGGCCGACTACCAAGTGCGCATCTTCTGCCCCGGGCGCGAGCTGCCCTTTGCCGGCCACCCCACGCTGGGCAGCTGCCATGCCTGGCTGGAGGCAGGCGGTAAGCCTAAGAGCGACCTGATCGTGCAGGAGTGCGGTGTGGGCTTGGTGAAAATTCGCCGCGATGGCACAAAGCTGGCCTTTGCCGCGCCGCCACTCATCAAAGGTGGGCCGCTGGATGAAGCCGATGTGGCACTGATAGCACGGGGCTTGAAGATTGAGCGCAGCGACATCATCGCCCACGCCTGGTGCGACAACGGCCCCAAGTGGCGCGGCGTGATGCTGCAGAGCGCCGAGCAAGTGCTCGCGCTCAAGCCTGACTCTGCTATTTTGGCGGGGCTGGACATTGGGGTAGTGGGACCGCGTGGCAAAGTGGGCGTGGTAGGTGCAAGACAGAGCGCCGCCGGGTCGCCCCAAGGCGCGAAGGCCCACATGGGGGGCAGCGATGACGCGACAGCGCAGAGCGTGGGGGCAGGTAGCGATACACAGTTTGAAGTGCGCGCATTTTTCCCTGGTAATAACGGCCTGGTGGAAGACCCGGTAACGGGCAGCCTGAACGCTGCCATCGCGCAGTGGCTGATCGGCGCGGGCATGGCCCCTGCAAGCTACGTGGCTGCGCAAGGCACCGCTATGGGCCGTGCCGGGCGTGTGCATGTAGCGCAACTGGGCGCAGACATCTGGATTGGCGGTGATTCGGTCACTTGTATTGATGGAGTCGTCGCGTTATGAAGACACAGATAGACCACCTCGTCGTCGTTGCCCAGAGCCTCGACCAAGGCGTAGCCTGGTGCGAAGCCACGCTGGGCATCACGCCTGGCCCCGGTGGAGAGCACAAGCTGTTTGGCACCCACAATCACCTGTTCAAGATCGCCACGCCCACCCATCCCTACGCCTATTTTGAAATAATTGCTATTAATCCAGGAGCTGCTTACGCCCATTCTGTCTCGTCAAAACGCTGGTTTGATATGGATGATGCAGCCCTGCAAGCCGCCGTGGCGAAGGGGCCGCGCCTGGTGCACTTTGTCGCCAACACGCCCGATGTGCAAGCCGCCCGCAGCGCGTTAAGCGCATTGCATATCGAGCGTGGCCCGGCATTGGAGGCCAGCCGCCATTCACGCAAAGGGCTGCTGCAATGGCAGATTACCGTGCGAGAAGACGGCCAGCGCCTGTTCAACGGCACGCTGCCCACACTCATTCAATGGGGCAAACCGGGCGAGGCCGATCCGCTGCGCCTGCACCCACGCAACAGCCTGCCGCGCTCGGGCGTGAGCCTGCAAAGTCTCACGGTGACGCACCCCGATGCGGCCACCTTGAAAGCCGCTTATGCGGCCATCGGCCTGCAAGGCATTGCGATGGAAGAAGGCCCCGCCAACCTCACGGCTACGCTGCGCACACCCAAGGGCGTGGTCACGCTTGAATCCCAAGGACTTTGAATGTTTACCCTGCCCCAGATCGAAGCCGCCGCCCAGGTGGTGTACCGTGCATTTCAGGCCACGCCGCAGTACCGCTGGGG
>JAYVJV010000216.1:0-6919 GCA_043769005.1 Polaromonas sp.
CCCAAACTCTTTTTCTTCCAGCGTGATGGTGGTTCCCCCGGTGGCGTTGTTACTGCGCGCCACCGGGATGAAGATCTTGCCGCCGGCCAAAAAGCTGGCCTCTTGCCCGCTGATGGCCACGATATTGGGTTCGGCCAATATCTTTACCAAACCATCGTTCTTCTGGGCATCCACGTTAAAGCCCGAGCCACTGGTGTTTTTCAGCACACTGAGCAGGCCTGCGCCACTGTTGAGCAGGTTGGAGAGCAGGCCAAACTGCCAGTTGCCATTGCGCGTGGTGGCGTTAAAGCTGGCCCCCAGTTTGTCCAACAGGGTTTTGGACACCTCGGCAATGGTCACCTCCAGCATGACCTGTTGGGCTTCGGCGATTTGCAGCAGGTTGACCACTTTGGCCCCAGTGGCGGCCCCACTGCTTTGCCCCTGCGAGATGGCCAGCTTGGTGCCGTCTTCGACCTTGGCATTACCCGCTGCAATGGGCAGTACCAGGGTTTTGTTGATGTCGCGCACAAAGGCGTTGGCGATGTCTTCGGCAAAGCGGGCTTTGACGGCGCTAGAGACCATGCCCGTCAAAATGACGGAATCGGCCGCTGGGCGCACCTTGATGCCTTTTTCGTCGGGCATCAGTTCGCGCAGCTTTTTCTCCATGCGGGCAAAGTCTATGTTCACGTTGACATCAATGGCGGTGGCCCCAGCGCCCTTGCGCCAGACAATCAGATTGGTAGAACCATAGGACTTGCCCAGCAGATACAGTTCGGTGGGGCTGATGAGTGTGACATCGGCAATGTTGGGGTTACCCAGGGAGATGCGCGTCACAGCCGTGGGTATCCGCATCAAGGTGGATTTGCCAATCACCAAGTCCATCACCGGGCCCAGAGTGGTGGGTTCGGAGGAGAACTCTTCGGTGGCGGCCAGCGCACTGGTGGTTTGTATGGCGGGGGCCACAGAGCGTACTTGGGCACTCAATGGCGTGACACCCAGCGCGGTGATCAAGGCCAGACCCATGGATGCCGACAGAGAGGTAAGTGTTGGTTTTTTCATGGTAGTTCTCTCAGAAGTCAGAAGTTGCTTTTTGCACGCCGCGAATCACTTCTATCTGAACCACGACAGGTGCAGGCGCGGCCACGGGCGCGGGTATCGGTGCCGATACAGCGACAGGGGTAGGCGCGGGCGCAGGTGCAGGGCTGGGTTTTGCCACTGGCACAGGGGCTGCCCGCCGTACGGGGGCCGCCTTTTTGGCGGGTGCGGGTGGGGGTGCCACCACCGGGAGTGCCTTCTCTTCCTGGGCAAACAGGTCGGTGCGGCGTGCGCCATCGGTACTGCTGTTTTTCATGTCCACCTGGTTGCGCAGCATGAGTGACAGCGTGCCGATGTTGCGGGCCAGGTCAATCTTTTCGGCCTCTTCGGGGGTCACTTCCAGCGTCACGGCGTTGACCACCTTGGGCTTGCTCTCGTCGGGGCGGTAGGACTCTTGCGCCACGGCCAGCACCATGATGCGTTCCAACACAATTTTGGATACGGGGTTTTCGCGGTCGTCCTTGATATTGACGACTAAATCCACAAAGCTGCCTGGTGCCAAAAAGCCCGCCACGCCCACCACTTCGTTCACCTTGACGGTAATGGCGCGCCGCCCGTCTTTGATCACCGAGTCCAGGCCCGCCTTGGTGCCTTCGGGGGCCAGTTTGGGCATCAAAATCGGTTCGCCCTTGAAGATGTTGCTGCGCACTACGCGGCCTTCGAGCTTTTTAGGGTCGCTAAACGAGCCATCGGGCAGGGTGCCAGTAGGCCACGCAATATCTTGCAGCATGATGGGCGTGATGGCCTGGCCCAGTGCCAGGTCGCGGGTGGCGATAAGCACCCGGGTTTGGTTGCCCGCCGCTTGCTGGCCCATCCAGCGGGCGGCCAACACCACGGCCGCCAAACCTGCTACCACCGACAGTACCAGCATGATGATTGCGCGTGTGCTTTTCATATTATTCTCCTGAATGCTGCGGTGCGTTGGCACCGAAATAGGTATGCCAGGCCCAGTCCAGCAGCTCTGGCGTCATCAGGGCGGGCTCTTCCATGTAACGGGCCCGGTCGGCAATCTTGCTGATCACGTCAAACGGCACACAGGGCAGGTAGGGCTGGTCGTGCCGTGGGTGCAGGGCGTGGATCAGGTAGTCAATATCTTGGGTTTGTGCGCTGATCCCGGCGCGTTTGCAGGCCTGTAGCACCACAGTGCGGTAAGCCTCTGCCTGCAAGGGCTCTATATGAATCTTGTAGCCCAGACGGCGCGCAAAAGCGGGATCGACCAGGGCCTCGGGGGGCAGGTTGGACGAAAAAATCACCCGCACGTCAAACGGTACGGTGAGCTTGGCACCGGTGTTGAGGGCCAAAAAATCGATATGGCGATCTAGCGGCACGATCCAGCGGTTCATCAATTCGCGCGGGCTGACCTGCTGGCGGCCCAGGTCGTCCACCACAAAAATACCGTTGTTAGCCTTCATTTGCGGCGGGGCGATGTGCAAGCGGGTGTGGGAGTCATATTCCAGATCGAGCATGTCCAAGGTCAGCTCACCACCGGCCATGACCACCGGGCGTTCGGTGCGCACCCAGCGTGCGTCGGTAACCAGGTCGCGCTCTAGCCCGCGTTCGGGCACGGCGGCCAGCGGCACGCGGCGGTGCACCAGGGGGTCAAACACCTGGATAACTTCACCATCGACAAACACCGCATGCGGTACCCACACATGGCCCTCCAGGGTTTTGACCAGATGCTCGGCCAGATAGGTTTTGCCGCTGCCGCTGTGGCCATACATATATATAGCCTTGCCCGAGTTCATGGCGCTGCCCAGGGCTGGGAGCAAGGCAGGGTCGAGTACCAAATCTGCCAGGGCTTGCTTGAGCCGAGCGGCGCGCACTGGGGCCAGAGCATGGCTTTGCTGCTTCACCTGACTTACATATTCGGGCAGGGTGACGGGGCAGGGGCCGATGTATTGGCATTTTTCGTAGGCCAGACGGGCCTGGCGCTGGCCGGCATCGGTGAGGGTGTAGCTGATGTCGCCTTCAAAGTCGCCCCGGCGCGGCACCTCGAGCAGCTGCAGGCTGCGCATCTGGGACAGCAGGGCATCTACCTCGGGTACGCGCAGACCCATATGCTGCACTACTTCAAACAACTTGAGCTCACCCAATCGGGCAAAGTGGCGCAAGATCAATTCAGACAGGAAGGCGGTGGGCACCCCGCTGGCCTGTGCGTCCAGCGCAGTTACGTCGGCAGCAGGCGCGGCTTTGAGCAGGACTGACGCGGGGTGGAGGGCGTTTTGCATGGTGCGACGCTTCAAAAGCGGATCAGCGGTGCATGGTCGGTAAACACCCACACGCCATAAGCCAGCAGGCCCGCAGCCATGGCCACCGAATAAGGCATGCGCCAGGCCGTACGGGCTGGGTCAAAGCTTCGCGTAGAGCCAGGGGCCATTTGGCTGAGTGCGGCCATCACATTGAACAGCACCAGCTGCGAGTTGCGGGCCAGAACCATATGCACCAAGGCCAGTACACCGCCCATGAGCAAGATAACGACGGCCAGATTGACTGCGGTAGCCGGGCCTACAAAACTACCAATGCTCGCCATGAGTTTGACATCGCCCGCGCCGAGGGCATGCACCATGTAGATGGGTAAAAATACGGCCAAGCCTGTGAGTGCGCCCAACATGGCACCCTTGTATCCCAGCGCACTGGGATACAAGTTAAACAGGCCATCGCTGCGCCCAAAGGCTTGCGGACCAAGGGTATTGACCAGAATGCCCGCGCACAGAGCGACTACTACCAGAAGGTTGGGGATACGGCGCTGGCGCAGATCGGTAACAAGGGCGATGCCCACCAAAGAGGCCAAGAGTGCCAGGCTTCCAATCTGCCAAGCGCCTGAAGACATAGTGACCAGCATCTTTTACCCCTTGTTGTTAGCGGATTCATTGGCTGGCCGTCGAACCGTAACTTATAACTTCTCTACGCCACTGCGCGTGGCGTTTTAGAGGCCTACCTAAACTCTTTCAAGCATCCAGTTTTTTTGGATGCTTCAAAAAGCTTTTTGGTGGACAGCTTCAGGGGGTTAAAGCTGCAATCACTTGGTTGGTCCATCGGGTCCAGAGCGACGCATTCCCTCCTCCGGTTGCTGTCAGTCCTGCCACGATGACCAAACCTATAAGAGAGGCTAATAGTGCGTACTCGATAGAAGTAACGCCGAGTTGTCTATTACGGAAGAGCGCCGCATTTTTAGATATATGCCGAGTGAGAATTTTGATCATGATGGGCCTCTTTAACTGTATCCCTGGTGGGGCAACGGCACCGTAGTGCCATCGCCCTGTACCAAATACCAGTTAGCATCCGCCGCCGAGTGCAGTGGCTACATCACAAAAGATAATATTCAGCCGAGGGCCGATTGCAGTGGCACCTGCAATAATAAATACCGAGATCAATGCCGCAATCAGGCCATATTCAATGGCGGTGACACCCTCTTCATCACGTAGAAAACGACGGGTAGCCAAAACAAATTTACTCATGATAAAACTCCAGTTAAGTTAAGCATCAGTCCGCTCCCCATGAGCGGCTAATGAAGTCCAGATTGCTGGAGATTCTTTGTGTCCTGCGTTGCGGGAAGTTAAAGACCACCTCAATCTGTAAGGCCATCATGCGACCCGGTGTGGGCTTGTGCAATCCCTAGAAGTGGGTAGCTATTTGTCGCCGGATAGGGCGTGAACGCCGGATAGGGCGTGAAAAATGAGGTGTGTGATGTGACCAAATTGAACTTGAGGCACTCAAAAACGACGGTAAAAGCAGATGCCGCGCAACGCCTGGATTGAGCGGACACAGCCCAGAGGCGGGCAGAGCTTGCAACACGCCTTGGGTTATCTGCAACGCACGATTTTTTCTATGATGCATGCCGTCGCATTGCGTGCTTGGGTTGCCTGGTACCAGCCTTCAGCCTACTGTCTCGCGATGCGTACGGTAGCTGATCTGAGCCAGCGGAGGTGGGGGCAATGCACTGGTGCGATACCACCACATGGGCATCGTATTTTTTACATAAAATGACAGTTAGCCTATAAAAACAGTGCGCAAGCCGCTATCAAATTCATAATTTAAAAATTGCGTGGCGATGTGCTGTGGTGACTGAGGTGTCGCATAGGGGTCTCAATTCAGAGGTGACCATTGCGGTTGAGATGTTGCGCGGCGGCAACCCGTGTGCCAACGCGTAACCCTGCACCACTGTGGTGGCCGATTGCTGCGTTATGTCGTGCAAAAGTACACAGTATTTGTGCTTTTTCTACGCCCCTGTGGTGGGCGGGCGTTGCTGTTTAGCGATGTGTGGTTCTCGCTCAAAGAGGAGGTAGTGCCAACGATGAACTATTGAAGTCGGAAGGCATTTTTATGGAAACCGTCCTGACTGTAACCAAATGAATCAAGCGTAATTTAAACTTCACACTTACAATTTTGGATGATTTATTTCATTTGCGGGTGCGGGTGGAATGGGCACCGGCAAAGGATGCCTGATGCCTCAAGGCTCATGCACCGTGGTACCGATGTCGCTGGCGTGGTCGTGTACAGAGTCATCTGACGCATGCGCCAAGGTGGGTGTTGCGGATTTGCCTGGCGTTAGCTGCGGCTGCCCATGGCCTTCATAGGCGTGCTGCGGGTGCGGGTCAAAGCTGGCACCGGGGGGCAGCTCCAGGTCTCCAAAATGGTGGCCACCGTGGTCGTCGTCATGCCCACCGTCGGCGCGCAGCATGCCGTAGGGGCTGCGCCCGCCAAAGCGGCGGCGCTGTTGGTAGCGTGAATCTGCGCGCGAGCCAAAGGCCTCGCCTTGGCCACCATAGCCCTCAGAGCGGGGCAAAAAGCGCGCCAGCTCGGTCAGCGCCATCTCATACACACCGCGCTTGAACTCCACCACCACGTCCAGCGGCACCCAGTAGTCGTTCCAGCGCCAGGCATCAAACTCAGGGTGGTCGGTAGCGCGCAGGTTCAGGTCGGAGTCAAAGCCGACCAGTTGCAGCAGAAACCAGATCTGTTTTTGGCCACGGTAGTGGCCCCGCGATTCGCGGCGGATAAACCGGTCAGGCACCTCATAGCGCAACCAGTCTCGCGTACGGGCTACGATCTGCACATGTTGGGGTTTGAGCCCCACTTCTTCATGCAACTCACGTAACATGGCTTGCTCGGGGGTCTCTCCCCGGTCAATGCCGCCCTGCGGAAACTGCCAGCTGTGGGTGCGAATCCGCTTACCCCAAAACACCTGGTTTTTCTGGTTGAGCAAGATGATGCCGACGTTGGGCCGAAAGCCGTCCCGGTCAAGCATAATCAACTCCAAATTTCTAAATTGAGTTCATTATGCACGCCGCGTTGCCAAGTGCAACCCTCTGTTGCATTTTTCCCGGTATTTATCTTAAGTTATCCTGCAAAGTTGACCCGCCATGAAAGCCAGCCAGTTCCATATTGCAACCCAAAAAGAAGCCCCTGCCGACGCAGAGGTACCCAGTCACAAGCTGATGATGCGCGCAGGCATGATAAAAAAGCTGGGCGCTGGCATTTACAACTACATGCCCATGGGCCTGCGTGTGATCCGCAAGGTCGAAGCCATCGTGCGCGAGGAGATGAACCGCGCTGGAGCAGTCGAGCTCTCCATGCCCGTCATCCAGCCTGGTGAGTTGTGGCAAGAAAGTCATCGTTTTGACACCATGGGCCCCGAGCTACTGCGCTTGAAAGATCGCCATGGCCGTGACTTTGTAATTCAGCCCACCAGCGAAGAGGTGATCACCGACATCGCCCGCCAAGACCTGCGCAGCTACAAACAGTTGCCAAAAAACTTCTACCAAATCCAGACCAAATTCCGCGACGAGCGCCGCCCGCGCTTTGGCCTGATGCGTGGGCGCGAGTTCATCATGAAGGATGCCTA
>JAYVJV010000217.1:0-3574 GCA_043769005.1 Polaromonas sp.
TCCCGCTTCAGCAGCTTGCCGCTGGGGTTCTTTGGCAGGGCATCAACAAACACCACGCCCTTGGGTGTTTTGAAGTGCGCCAGCTGCGACGCGCAGTGGGCAATCACCTGTTCTTCGGTCAAACCGGCGCCGGGTTTTTGCACCACCACCGCCGTCACCGCCTCGATCCAGCGTGGGTGGGGCAGGCCGATCACGGCTGCTTCGCTCACGCCCGCCATGCGGTACAGCGCCTCTTCCACCTCGCGGCTGGCCACGTTTTCGCCGCCGGTTTTGATCATGTCTTTTTTGCGGTCCACGACAGTGATGTAGCCCTCTTCGTCGATGGTGGCCAGGTCGCCGGAATGGAACCAGTCGCTCTTGAAGGCGGCGGCAGTGCGCTCTTCGTCGTGAAAATAGCCCCGCATCAGGTGCGGTGAACGGTGCACGATTTCACCCACTTCGCCGGGTAGCACGTCGAGCAGATCGTCGTCCACCACGCGCGTTTCCACGTTCAGCACCGCACGGCCGCAAGAGCCGGGTTTGCGCAGCTGGTCTTCGGGGCCCAGCATGGTGGCCAGTGGCGCGATTTCGGTCTGGCCATACAGGTTCCACAGCCGCACCTGGGGCAGGCGCGCGGCCAGCTCTTTCAGCACCTCCACTGGCATGATGGACGCGCCGTAGTAGCCCTTGGCCAGGGTGGCAAGTTTTGCCGGGTCAAATAAGGGCGAGCGCAGCAGCGCGATCCACACCGTGGGTGGGGCAAAGAAACTGGTGATTTGGTATTTTTCAATCAGCGCAATCAGGTTGTCGGGCACCGGCTTGGACGTGATGACGTTGGTGCTGCCAATGTAGATGGCCGGGCCGAAAAATACGTCGAGCTGGGCACAGTGGTACAGGGGCAGGGCGTGCAAGGCCAGGTCGACCTCAGCGATTTCGGCATTCACCACGCAGCTGACGTACTGCCACAGCACCGCGTCGTGGGTGAGCATCGCGCCCTTGGGGCTAGACTCGGTGCCGCTGGTGTAGACGATTTGCGCCAGGTCTTGGCTGGCCAATTGCACCTCGGGCAGCGTATCCGTGCACGCAACCAGCGTATCGAAACTGTGCATGCCAGCAACGGGCGTGCTGGGGTCTTCAGACGGCAGCCAGATGGTCTGCACCACCTTGGTATCTAACGCCGCAGCGGCGCGCGCCAAGTCGGCCAGGCCGCTGTCGGTGGCCAGGGTTTTGGCACCTGCATGGCGCAGGATGTAGGCCACCTCGTCGGCCTTGAGCATGAAGTTGATCGGCACCAGTACCGCGCCGCGCCTGGCCAAGGCAAAGCGCAGCGCGGCAAAGCCGTGCGAGTTGCGCGCCAGCACCGCAACCTTGTCGCCCTCGGCCACGCCGATGCTGGCCAGGCCCGCAGCCAGGCGGCTGACCAGCGCGTCAAACTGCGCGTAGCTCCAGCGCGTGCTGCCGCAGACCACGGCAGTTTTGGCGGGCAGGCGCTGCGCGCTGCGGCGCAGGGCATCGGCGATGGTTTGGCTACGGACGACGGGGGCGATGGATTGTGGCATGGGGTCACCTGTGTCGATGGCAGAGTGTATGAACGGACAGACTATTGCGAAGATGCGAACGAGGTGAGTTTAATGTAACGGGTGAAAACATGCGATCTGGTGCCGGATGTATGCGCACTCTGCAACCCGGTATCATTGCTACATGCAAAAAAACACTCTTACAACAAGCCTACAGCAGGGCTTTAGCTATTCTCGTGCCCAGTTTGAAGGCCTGGTAGATACCGCGCTGGCCCATGCCAAAAAACTCGGTGCAACCGATGCAGGCGCAGAGGCCTCGGAAGGCTCTGGCTTGAGTGTCTCGGCCCGCTTGGGAAAGCTGGAAAATGTTGAACGCAACCGAGATAAGTCTCTGGGCATCACGGTGTACATCGGCAAAAAACGCGGTAATGCCAACACCTCGGATTTTTCAACCCGTGCCATCGAGCAAACCGTACAAGCCGCTTACGACATTGCCCGCTTTACCGCCGAAGACCCGATGGCCGGGCTGCCCGACTTGCAAGATGTCGCCACGCAGCCGCCCGATCTGGATTTGTTCCACCCCTGGGCGGTAGACAGCGCGCAGGCGCTGGAGCTGGCGCTGCGCTGTGAAGGCGCAGCCATGGGAGTGAGCAAAAAAATTACCAACAGCGATGGTGCAGGAGTCTCGGCGCAGCAAAGCCATTTTTTTGCTGGGCATCTGCGTGGTGGGCAGTTGGGCTTTCGCGGTGGCTATGCCTCGTCGCGCCACTCTCTGTCGGTCGCGCCCATCGCGGGCAAGGGGGCCAATATGCAGCGCGACGGCTGGTACAGCTCAGAGCGCGATGCATGCAACCTGGCCAACCCGGAGCTTGTGGGGGTGTATGCCGCCCAGCGCGCCTTGAGCCGCCTGCATTCTCGCAAGGTGCCCACCACAACCTGCCCCGTGCTGTTTGAGTCGCCACTGGCCTCGGGACTGCTGGGCGCATTTGTGCAGGCCACCAGTGGCGGTGCACTCTACCGCAAAAGCAGCTTTCTATTGGACAGTCTGGGTAAAACGGTGCTGCCCAAACACATCGACATTGTTGAAGACCCGCATGTGCTGGGTGGCAAGGGCAGCAACCCGTTTGACGAAGAGGGCGTTAAAACCCAGGCGCGCAAGGTGGTGGATGCAGGCAAGGTGCAGGGTTACTTTTTGTCCACCTACAGCGCCCGCAAACTGGGCATGCGTACCACGGGCAACGCGGGCGGATCGCACAACCTGGTGATGACTTCGCGCCTGACCCGCGCGGGTGACGACCTGGATGCCATGCTGCAAAAGCTGGGAACCGGCTTGTTTGTGACTGAATTGATGGGCTCGGGGGTCAACTACGTCACGGGCGATTATTCACGCGGAGCCAGTGGTTTTTGGGTAGAAAAAGGGCGTATTGCCTTCCCGGTCGAAGAAATTACTATTGCTGGCAATATGAAAGCCATGTTGCTGGACATTCAGGCCGTGGGCGCGGATGCCTATTGCTCGGGCTCAAAAACCGTAGGCTCGATTTTGTTAGGTAGTATGAAGTTGGCCGGTAACTGACCCGCTTTCTGCTTAGCCCGCCAGCGCCGCCTTGACCGCTGCCGACACCTGAGCCATTTCGGACTTGCCTGCCAAAGCGGCCTTGGCTGCACCCATCACCTTGCCCATGTCGCCGGGGCCCGGTTTGCCGCCCGATGCGTCAGCTATCTCGGCCACGATCTTTTTCACCACCGCCAGCACTTCATCGGCGCTCAAGCGCGCTGGCAGGTAGGCTTGCAGTACGGTAATCTCTGCCGCTTCTTTATCGGCCATGTCTTGGCGCGCGGCCTTGGTAAAGGCATCAATGCTGTCTTTGCGTTGCTTGATCATTTTGTCGATGATGGCAATCACCATGGCATCATCCAGCACCACACGCTCGTCCACCTCTTTTTGTTTGCAGGCTGACAGCAACAAGCGAATGGTGCCCAGGCGCTCTGCGTCTTTGGCGCGCATGGCGGTTTTCATGTCTTCGGTGATGGTGTCTTTGAGTGCCATGGCTGGGTCCTGCGGGTTGAAGCGAAATGAT
>JAYVJV010000218.1:0-4615 GCA_043769005.1 Polaromonas sp.
TAGGCGATGTAGCTTGCTGTCATCAACCTATAACGCTTGACAAACTCCCTCCGTGGACTAGGTTGCATTAGTTTCTGCCGCCCAGACTCCTAGGGCAGCGCCGCCACCCTGCAAACCCAAGACGGCATGCAACAGTACTTTCAAGAATGCTTGCAGGCTGGCGACTCCGCCCTGGGCGTGATAGAGCGCGCACACGGCATGGTGCAAAGGCCAAAGACACCGGCCTGAGCCGCGAGGGCCTGTACCAATCGCTATCCGCCGACGGCAACCCCGAGTTCGCCACTATTCTGAAAGTGATCAAGGCGCTGGGGTTGACGCTGCAAGTGGGATCAAGCGTCAGCGCGCAGGGTTAAATGCCAATTTTTGGCGCTGCCTAGGGGCGTAATTCGCTACATATTTAGTAGCTGCTTGCGCAATAATATATTGGGCTAGGGGCCAACATCATCTGGCGCTGAATGAATCTGGAATTTCGTAGCTATTCACTTCACTTCATACGGCGCATCATGCCGCAAACAACCAACCCGCTCCCGCTCCCGCTATCCGCTACCATTACCCCTTCGCCCATCCCGGGCCTTAACGGAGATAAACGATGTTCAGTCATGTGATGTTTGGTGTAAATGATCTTGAGAAGTCCAGGAAGTTCTACGACGCGCTGCTGGGCACGCTGGGCATTGGCCCGGGGGTGGCTAACGCCAAGCGCTATTTCTACCGCAGCCCGGGTGGCACGTTTGGCATCACCACGCCCATCAATGGCGCGCCAGCTACGCAGGGCAATGGCAGCACCATTGGGTTTGCCGTGCAGTCGCCCGAGCAGGGCAATGCCTGGCATGCGGCAGGCCTGGCCAACGGCGGCACCACGTGTGAAGACCCACCGGGCTTTCGCGAAGGCCCCACGGGCAAGATCTACCTGGCGTATCTGCGTGACCCGGATGGCAACAAGATTTGCGCACTGCACCGGCCTGCTAAGTAGCTTGAGCTTGGCCGCGCTGAGGGCGTTACAACACCTTGGCAATGCTGGCGCACACGTAGTCGATGTTCTTGCTGTTCAGAGCGGCTACGCACATGCGGCCGGTGTCGGTGCCGTACACGCCAAATTCGCTGCGCAGGCGCACCATCTGGTCTTTGGACAGGCCGCTGTAGCTGAACATGCCGACCTGCTGGGTGATGAAGCCCATGTCTTGCTTGACACCTGCGCTACTCAGCTTTTCTACAAAGGACTGGCGCATGGCTTTGATGCGCACGCGCATTTCGGCCAGCTCTGCCTCCCACATTGTGCGCAGCTCGGGGGTGGTGAGCACGCTGGCGCACACCGGGGCACCGTGGGTGGGCGGGTTGCTGTAGTTGGTACGGATCACCAGCTTGATCTGGCTCATCACGCGGTCGCATTCTTCTTTGCTGGCGCAGGCCACGCTCAGTGCGCCGACGCGCTCGCCGTACAGGCTGAAGCTTTTGCTGAAACTGGTAGAGACAAAAAAGTCCAGCCCGGCGGCGACAAACTTGGCAATCACCGCGCCGTCTTCGGCAATGCCAAAACCAAAGCCTTGGTAGGCCATGTCGAGGAAGGAGACTAAATCCTTGGCCTTGATAACGGCAATCACCTGGTCCCACTGGGCGGCGGTCAGGTCGTAGCCGGTGGGGTTGTGGCAGCAGGCGTGCAGCAGGACGATGGTTTTGGGCGCGGCGGCATTCAGGGCGGCCAGCATGCCCGCAAAGTTGATGCCGCGCTGGGCTGCGTCGTAGTAGGGGTAGCTCTCCACGGTGAATCCGGCGCTGGTGAACAGGGCGCGGTGGTTCTCCCAGCTGGGGTCACTGATGAGCAGCTTGCTGGCGGGGTAGTAGCGCTTTAAAAAGTCGGCACCAATTTTCAGGCCACCGGTGCCGCCAATCGACTGCGCTGTGCCCACGCGGCCTGCCTTGACTATGGATGAGTCTGCGCCAAACACCAGCGCCTTGACGGCACTGTCGTAGGCGGCCATGCCGTCCATGGGCAGGTAGCCGCGTGCTTTGGGGGCAGCAGCGATGCGCTTTTCGGCCTCCTGCACGCATTGCAAGAGGGGCAGCTTGCCGTTGTCGTCGCAGTACACGCCAATGGCCAGGTTGACTTTGTTGGGATTGCTGTCTTGGTTAAATTGCTCAATCAGACCAAAAATTGGGTCTTTGGGGGCCATTTCTACGGTGCTGAACATGCTCATTTTTAGGCTTTCAATTGGCTAGGGTTTTAAATGCGAGAGAGGGAACGGGGATTTTTGAACGCAGAGGGCGCGAAGGTTACGCAGAGAGCGCAGAGGAAGACAGAAAAAGAATACAAAATGAAAACCAAGAAAGATTTTTTAATCGATAGCAGTTGCGTTAAAAATCGCTCTATCTTTTTGGTTTTTATTTTGTATTTTCTTTTTTGCGCCCTTTGCGAAACCTTCGCGCCCTCTGCGTTCAAAAAATGTATTTCCCTTGTATTAAAAAATGGTTTACTCTCTAAGGTTAGCCCGATTTTACCGGGCAATTGAGTACTAACCCTATGCAAGATTTATTGGAAGTTGTTCCGGAGGCAAAAAAAGGCGAGTTCAAGCGCTACGCAGGCTCGCCTTTTGAGCTGTTTCAGCCCTATCCGCCTGCGGGCGACCAGCCCACGGCCATTGCGCAGCTGGTGCAGGGCCTGCACGATGGTGAGGTGTTTCAGACCCTGCTGGGCGTGACGGGCTCGGGCAAGACCTTCACCATGGCGAACGTGATTGCGCAGATGGGCAAGCCCGCCATTGTGTTTGCGCCTAACAAAACGCTGGCTGCGCAGCTGTACAGCGAGTTCCGTGAGTTTTTTCCGAAGAACGCGGTGGAATACTTTGTCAGCTACTACGACTACTACCAGCCCGAGGCCTATGTGCCGCAGCGCGATTTGTTTATTGAAAAAGACTCTGCCATTAACGAACATATCGAGCAGATGCGCCTGTCGTGCACCAAAAGCATTTTGGAGCGGCGCGATGTGGTGATCGTCGCCACCGTCTCGGCCATCTACGGCATTGGCGAGCCCGAGAGCTACCACAAGATGATCATGACCCTGCGTGCGGGCGACAAGCTGGGGCAGCGCGACGTGATCGCCCAGCTCATCCGCATGCAGTACCAGCGCAATGATGTGGACTTCAGCCGGGGCGCGTTTCGGGTACGGGGCGACACGATTGATGTGTTTCCGGCCGAGCATTCCGAGCTGGCGATCCGCATCGAGCTGTTTGACGATGAGATTGAATCCCTCAGCCTGTTTGACCCGTTGACAGGCCGCATCCGGCAAAAAATCCCGCGCTTTACGGTGTACCCCAGCAGCCACTACGTGACCCCGCGCGACAAGGTGCTGGCCGCGATAGAGACCATCAAAATGGAGCTGGTCGATCGCGTAAAAGAACTGCTGGCCATGGGTAAATTGGTCGAGGCGCAGCGCATTGAGCAGCGCACCCGGTTTGACCTGGAAATGCTCACCGAGATAGGCCACTGCAAGGGCATTGAAAACTACACCCGGCATTTAAGCGGCGCGCCCCCCGGCAGCCCGCCCAGTACGCTCACCGACTACATGCCCAAAGACTCGCTGCTGTTCCTGGACGAGAGTCACCAGATGATGGGGCAGCTCAGCGCCATGTACAACGGCGACCGCTCCCGCAAAACCACCCTGGTGGAGTACGGCTTCAGGCTGCCCAGCGCGCTGGACAATCGGCCTCTCAAGTTTGAAGAGTTTGAAACCAAAATGCGCCAGGCCATCTTTGTCAGCGCCACGCCGGCCGCCTACGAGAATGAGCACGCCGGCCAGGTGGTAGAGCAACTGGTGCGCCCCACCGGTCTGGTGGACCCCGAGGTCGAGGTACGCCCCGCCACCAGCCAGGTGGACGATGTGCTGCAGGAGATCCGCATTCGGGTGGACAAAAACGAGCGTGTGCTGATTACCACCCTGACCAAGCGCATGTCCGAGCAGCTCACCGACTATTTGAGTGACAACGGCTGCAAAGTGCGCTACCTGCACAGCGACGTTGATACCGTGGAGCGGGTAGAGATCTTGCGTGACCTGCGCTTGGGCACCTTTGATGTGCTGGTGGGGATAAATTTGCTGCGTGAAGGCCTGGACATTCCCGAAGTGTCTCTGGTGGCTATTTTGGATGCCGACAAAGAAGGCTTTTTGCGCTCCGAGCGTTCACTCATTCAAACCATAGGCCGCGCCGCCCGCAACCTGAATGGCCGCGCCATTTTGTACGCCGACAAAATGACCGACAGCATGACCAAAGCCATCGGCGAGACAGAGCGCAGGCGCGTCAAGCAAACGCAGTTCAATCTGGACAACGGCATCACCCCCATGTCCATCGTCAAAAAAGTGCGCGACCTGATTGACGGCGTGTACAGCGAAAAAGCCAGCAAAGCCAACGAGCAGCGCGACCTGGACCGTGCGCAGGTGGAAGATATGAGCGAGAAGGATGTCTCCAAGCGCATCAAGCTGCTGGAAAAGCAGATGATGGAGCATGCCAAAAACCTGGACTTTGAAAAGGCAGCGCGGGTGCGTGACCAATTGGCGCTGCTACGTGAGCAGGCCTTTGGTGCCAGTGGTGGCGACCACATTGTGCCGCTGGCTGCGGCCTAGCACCTC
>JAYVJV010000219.1:0-5396 GCA_043769005.1 Polaromonas sp.
GCGAAAAATAAAAACATGCGTTGCATAGCGGTTTACCCAGTTGCCTACGAAGGTAGGCCAATGGGCGGAATATTAGGGCCAAAACCGTAAAAATCAAGAGTTGTGCGGTTTAAAGCCGATTTTTTAGGGTTTTATCGTGCTGCGAGGGCTTTGCAGTGCGGTATTTGGCAGTCTGAATACCTGTATATCGTCATAAAACAGTGGGTCCTTATTTGTCACCCACCAGCCGGGCACACCCAGTACGGGCAGGGGGATGAAGGGCTTGGGCACCAGGCTAGCGGGGCCAAGTTGCTGCGCTATGACCGAGTCCAGATCGCTTATTGCTATGTTTTGTGTAGCTGTTTGCGCAATATATACGTGGGCTGTGATGGATTTATACGGGGATACCAGCTTTTCCAGCAGAGCGTGGCCAAACAGCACCGGTGTGCAGGGCTGCCACTGTGCGCGCAGCTCGACAAAGGCGCGCTGCCACTGCTTGGCGCGCAGGGCTTGTATGACTTCGTCGGGAGTGCCCGCCTGCACGGGCCACAGGGCGACGTTTTCGTCAAACAGGGTGAGGGCATCGCGCAGCGGGCCACGGGTGCTTTGCACACCCGTTTGCGCGAGCACACTGTTTTGCAGGGCATTGAGCCGCCGCTTGGTGTGCGGGAAAAGCAGCCAAGCCAGGCCGTTGAAAAAGTCGTGCAGATTCTCGCGCGTGGGCACCTGGGCGGTGGCAAAGATGAAGGCCTCATAGGCTTGGCCCTCGGGCAAGGCGGACTGGGGGACAAAGCGCATGGGTGTAACAGGTAAGGGCGCAATGGGCTGGTAAGCAACGGATAGGGGTGCAACAGGCACAGGTGCAACAGGCACAGGTGCAGGCCGTGCAGCCTGAACAGGCTGCTGTGCGCTGATTGCGTTGAGTGCATCGCACACCCGCGCACCGCCAATGACTTGCTGCGCCACCCTTTGCCCCGCCTCCCGCCACGGCTGCCACCACGGTGCGCGCCAGTCCAGGTGGGCTAGCTGGTCTGCCAGTGGAGCCATAGTGGGATTACATTTGCTATATTTAGCATAGCTGCTTACGCTACATTTAATTGGGCTGCAGCCTGATTTGATGGGTAAAACAGGCTGTAAAACACGAAAATCGCGTTAAGCCACTAACCGCCAGTCCATCGTCTCGCCGCCGCGCAAAGGCTTGAGGCTGGTCTCGCCAAAGGGAAGCTGCTCGGGCAGCGTCCAGACTTCTTTGCGCAGCGTGACTTGGGTGGTGTTGCGCGGCAGGCCGTAAAAGTCTGCGCCGTGAAAACTGGCAAAGCCTTCCAATTGGTCGAGCTTGCCCACGCTGTCAAAGGCCTCGGCGTACAACTCTAGCGCGCACAGCGCCGTGTAGCAGCCTGCGCAGCCGCTGGCATGCTCTTTCAGGTGGGCGGGGTGCGGGGCGCTGTCGGTGCCTAAAAAGAATTTGGCATTGCCGCTGGTGGCGGCTTCCAGCAGGGCCACGCGGTGCTTTTCACGTTTGAGCACGGGCAGGCAATAGTAGTGCGGGCGCACGCCGCCCATGAAGATGGCGTTGCGGTTATACAGCAGGTGGTGGGCAGTGATGGTGGCAGCGGTGAGCTTGCCTGCCGAGCGCACATACTGCGTGGCCTCTTGGGTGGTAATGTGCTCCATGACGATCTTCAAGCCGGGGAAGTCGCGGCGCAGCGGCACCAGCTTGGTGTCGATAAACACGGCCTCGCGGTCAAACAGGTCGATGTCGCTGTCGGTCACTTCGCCGTGCAGCAGCAGCAGCATGCCCGCCTTTTGCATGGCTTCCAGCGTCTTGTAGGTTTTGCGAATATCCGTTACGCCTGCGTCGCTGTTGGTGGTGGCACCAGCCGGGTAGAGCTTGGCCGCCACCACACCTGCGTCAGTAGCGCGTGCAATCTCGTCAGGGGGCAAGTTGTCGGTGAGGTACAGCGTCATCAGGGGCTCAAACGCCACACCAGCGGGCACAGCAGCCTGGATGCGCTGCTTGTAATCCAGCGCCTGCGCCGCCGTGGTGATAGGCGGCTTGAGGTTGGGCATGATGATGGCGCGACCAAACTGCGCAGCGGTGTGCGGCACCACGGCTTGCATGGCAGCGCCATCGCGCACATGCAGATGCCAGTCGTCGGGGCGGGTGAGGGTGAGTTGCTGGGGCATAGGGTTCGTCATAGCTCTATTGTCACCAAGTTCCAGCGTGCAATGGTGAGATAGTGAGATAGTACTAATTGGTTAGAAACTCCTGACCCAAGGTCATAGGCGCAGCATTTTGCATGCCCCTGCAATGCGTAGGTTTCAGTCAAAAATTTCATTCAACCAGGATTTTTTGCGGGTGCGTTGGCGGCGTCGGGTTAAGCATACGTGATGCACTGGCAAATCGTGCCGAAGGGTACTATCTGGGCATCTTCCCAGCTGTGCAGCGGGTGCATGACGATTTACTGGCTCGCTACGCGGTGCAGTGGCTGGGGCCCTGCGATGACATCATGGAGCATTTTTACGCGATTGGCACCGACAAGAAAGTGCAGCACCCGCTGGTACAGCGTTTGCTGCAATCCATGTCCTAGTGTTTACTTGGGCTCAGGCGTAGCGCTGCGCACGCTGAGCAGCATGGTCAAGGTCAAGATGCCGACCACTACGCCCAAGGAGACAAGTACCGGAATTTTGTAGAAATCTACCAAGCACATTTTGGTACCAATGAAGACCAAAATCACGGCTAACCCGTAGTTGAGCAAACGGAATTTGTTGGCCACGGCAGCCAGCAAGAAATACATGGCCCGCAGCCCGAGGATGGCAAACACATTGCTGGTCAGTACGATGAACGGGTCGTTGGTAATTGCAAAAATGGCTGGTATGGAGTCCACCGCAAAAATCACGTCGGTCAGGGCGATCAGGCAAATCACCATGAACAGCGGCGTGGCAATTTTCTTGCCGTGTTCTACCGTCCAGAACTTCTCGCCGTCATAGTTCTTGCTGACGGGCAGCAGCTTGCGTAGCAACTTCAGGGCCGGGTTGTCATCCAGGTTGGGCTCTTTCCCAGCGGCCCACCACATCTTGACGCCGGTAAGGATGAGAAACCCGCCGAAAACATACAAAATCCAATGAAACTGGGCCAGTAACCAGCCGCCCACCAAAATCATCACCGTGCGCAAGACAATCGCACCGATGATGCCGATCATCAATACCCGTTTTTGAAATTGTGTGGGTACTGCAAAGTAGGTAAAGATCATCAAAAAGACAAAGATATTGTCTACCGCCAATGATTTTTCAATCAGATAACCCGTTAAAAACTCCAACGCCTTGGTGTTAGCCTGCTCAGTCGAGCCGGTAGCGTCTTTCACCGCCCACCAAAACAAGGCGTTGAACATGAAACTCAAGGCGATCCACACCAGAGACCAGTTCAAGGCCTCTTTAACGCCGATGTCATGCGAGCCCTGCTTTTTTAGCACGACAAAGTCGATAAACAGAGAAGCCAGCACGATCGCTGTAAAGGTGGCCCACAGCCACATGGGCGCAATTGTTTGCATACAGACCTTTAAAAATAAAGCAGCGCAAACAGCAGACTTTTTACGCCGAGTGAAGGAGGGCCCGAGCCGAAGGGGCGCACGCCTATGTCTGGTCAAAGTCTATGGCAAAACATCGGTTTTTTTCTGTAAATAGTGTTTATCTGGTTCGTAAAAACAAGAGTGTTCTTCCTTGTTTTCCAGCTTTCAACTCTTTCTTCACAGAACTTTGCGGCAAGAACGCGATGCCGTGGCCTTCCACGGCCATGGCTTTCAAGCCTTCGGCCATGTCGGTCTGGTACATCCGGTCAAGCTCAAGCCGCTTCCTCGGTATCGCTGCTTTGCTGTAGCGCCCACATCTGTGCATAGCGCCCGCAAAGCGCCAGCAGCTGCGCATGGGTGCCGCGCTCGATGATGCGGCCTGCGTCCATGACCAAAATCTCATGCGCATCTACCACCGTGGACAGGCGGTGGGCGATGACCAGGGTGGTTTTGTTCTGTGCCACGCCTTGCAGCTCGGCCTGAATGGCGCGCTCGTTGGCACTGTCCAGGGCCGAGGTGGCTTCGTCAAAAATCAAAATGGGTGGGTTTTTAAGTAAGGTGCGGGCAATGGCCACGCGCTGCTTTTCACCGCCTGAGAGCTTGAGGCCTCGCTCGCCGACCATGGTGGCGTAGCCCTTGGGGGTGGCGCTGATGAAGTCGTGAATTCGCGCAGCGCGGGCGGCTTCTTCTACCTGGGCGCGGCTGCTGCCGGGTTTGCCGTAGGCGATGTTGTATTCCACCGTGTCGTTAAACAGCACGGTGTCTTGTGGCACGATGCCAATGGCTTGGCGCACACTGGTTTGTGTGACGCTGCGGATATCTTGCCCCGCAATGCGGATGGCACCGCTTTGCACGTCATAAAAGCGGTAGAGCAGGCGGGCCAGGGTGGACTTGCCTGAGCCCGACGGCCCGACGACCGCCACGGTTTTGCCAGCGGGGATCTCAAAGCTTACGTCGTGCAGAATCTGCCGCGCCGGTTCGTAGGAGAAGTTGACGTTGTGAAAGCGCACGGTGGGAGCGCTGAGGCCCTCACCCCAGCCCTCTCCCGAAGGGAGAGGGAGAGGAGCAGGACTCGCCCCCTCTCCCTCTGGGAGAGGGTTGGGGTGAGGGTGCAGCGCCAGCGGCAATGCGCCCTTTGTGTCGGCAATCTCGCGTTCGCGGTGCATCAGCACAAACATCTTGTCCAAATCGACCAGGCTCTGCTTGATCTCACGGTACAGCACACCCAAGAAGTTGAGCGGTATGTACAGCTGGATCATGAAGGCGTTGATCATCACCAAATCGCCCAGCGTCATGCGACCCTCCACTACACCTTGTGTAGCACGCCACAGCATGCCCACCAGCCCCACGGCGATGATGAGCTGCTGACCGGTGTTGAGCATGCTCAGCGTGGTTTGGCTTTTCAAGCGGGCGCGGCGCAGCTTTTCCAGGCTTTCGTCGTAGCGCTTGGCCTCAAAGGCTTCGTTGTTAAAGTACTTGACGGTTTCGTAATTCAGCAGCGAATCCACCGCCTTGGTGTGCGCGGCCGAGTCAAACTCATTCGCCTCTTTGCGAAACTTGGTGCGCCACTCGGTCACCAGCACGGTGTAGGTGATGTACAGCACCAGCGCGGCGATGGTAATGCCGGCAAACCACACGTCAAACTTCACCGCCAAAATGGTCAGCACCAGCGCCACCTCGATCAGCGTGGGCACAATGGAATACAGCGAATACGAGATCAGCGACTCGATGCCCCGCACCCCGCGCTCGATGTCGCGCGTCATGCCGCCGGTTTGCCGCTCCAGGTGAAAGCGCAGGCTCAAAGCGTGCAGGTGCTCAAAGGTTTCCAGCGCAATGGTGCGCGCCGTG
>JAYVJV010000220.1:0-2232 GCA_043769005.1 Polaromonas sp.
GCTGAAACACAGCAACCCGCCACTGCGGTAAGAGCTAATCCACCTGTTGCTGCCGCACCAAGGGCAGAAGCCCCGCCGGTGGCTGAACCGGCAGCGCCACCCGCCGCAACGCCGAACATCAATCCCGCTGCGATTCTGGATGGCGTGAACCGGCTCAAGGGATTATTTGGGCGATGAGCTTGATGGGCCACTGAGAGGGCGCTTGATTGGGGGCGCGGCAATAACAGCTGCATCAGACGGCAAGCGGTGCAGGTTTTCCATGATGGAGCGCCAGGCGAGGGCGGCGCCGTTGGGGCCCAACACGTCGCGCATCGGCTGGCCATCTGCATTGCCGATCCACACACCGACTGTGTGCCGCGCGGTGTAACCCAGCGCCCAGTTGTCACGCGCGCCATTGCTGGTGCCGGTTTTGGCAGATGATGTAAAAGCTGTGTTGAGTGCATTGGCCTCGCCAAAGGCGCGATTTCGCGGCCCGGGGTCGGCCAGGATGCTGGTCACCAAGGCAGCAGATTCGGCGTTGAAAACCTGCCGAGGTGGGGCCACAGGTAACTGCGGGTTTGGCAATGCCCAGCGTACCGGGCTGTGTACACCACCAATGGCCACGCTGCGATAGGCGTTGGTCAGGTTTAGCAAACTCACTTCGTGGGCACCCAATGCCAGGGCCAATCCGGCTTGTAGTACGGTTGGGGCTTTGGCCAAATTCAGCGTGAGGAGGGTTTGGGCAAACGATTCGATGCCGAGGGTTTGCAGCACCTGCACGGCCGGCACATTCATCGAGCCGCCCAGAGCCTCGCGTGGGTGTACGTGCGCGGGCGCGGGTGGGCCTTCGTGGCGCGGGCGAAAAGGCGGCTCGGTGGGCAGGCGGGGTGCGAAGGTTTTGGGGCGCGTGGGTAACCAATCGCCCGGGTGCAAACGGCCTGCGTCAAAGGCAGCGGCATACAGCAAGGGTTTGATGGCTGAGGCCGGTTGGCGCAGGGTACGCGCCAAATCCAGCGAGGCCGCTGCTGAGGCGGGGCCGGCCGAGCCGACATAGGCCAGCACATCGCCTGTGGCGTTGTCCAGCACCACGGCGGCTGCGTCTTGCACGTGGGCGGGTTTGAGCTCTTCCAGCAGGTCGGTTAGCGCCGTCTCGGTGATTTCCTGAACGCCAAGCGCAACCCGTGAATGCCACACACCGGCTGATTTGGCATGGGCAACTGGCAACAGGTGTTGGCGTTTCTGCCTCGTTATGTTGAAGGCAAGTCGACCGGCGCTTGGCAGGGCCGCGCCCAACCCGTCACAGGATGGCAAAAGCGCTTGGCGTAGCGCGATGCGGCAAGCCCGGGCCGCTATTTGGGGCATGGCAGCTTGCGGTGCGGGCAGCAGGGCCACCAGCCAGGCCGTGGTGGCGGTAGATACCGGCTGCGGCAAACCCAAAGTGGCAGGGCCTTGGTCGAACCACAGCGCCGCGCCAGTATGCAGGCCGCGCACGTCGCTGCGCAGAGGCGCAAGGTTGAGATAGGCCTCCAGTATGTGGGCTTTGCTCCAATGGCGCTCCAATTGCCAGGCGGCGGCCATTTGCCGCCACTTGCCCGTTGCTGTGCGCGGCATGTCACCGGTGGGTGCGAGCAGGCGCACGAGTTGCATGGTGAGTGTGGAGCCGCCCCGGCGCTGCCCTTGCAGCACGGCAAAAACGCTGCCGCCCAGAGCCAGCCAATCTACCCCGGCATGCTCAAAAAAGCGGAGGTCTTCGTTTTGGACCACGGCGGTTTGCAGCTGCGGGGTAAAACCAGCCAGCGGTAACCATGGCAATTGCCGGTAGTGAGGGTTGACGCGCTGGGCGCTTAACAAGCGTTGGTCGCGGTCCAGCACCCAGCGGTAACTGCCGGGGTGTTGTTGCACCACGTCAGCAAATACCGGTGCGGGCGACAGGTTGACACGGCTCAAGGTAGCCAACGCCACGAATATCGCCAGACAAAGCGCGCCGAACAAGACCAGCAAGACGACCCAAGTGCCCACCGCCAGGGGAGCGGCCACCCAACCCTTGCGGTGTGGGCCGCGCGGGAGCAAGACGTGGCGAAGGCGCTGAATCATTCAGCGCAATTTCCAGGCAAACCCGGCCTTCTCGGCTGGTGGTAGTTCTTGCACGGTTGGCAACAAAAATGGTTAACTATCTATACTCACCAATATATCTACAAAAAAATTGACAATTGCTCACTTAAACAATACACAACTAGATATATATTACATAGC
>JAYVJV010000221.1:0-2044 GCA_043769005.1 Polaromonas sp.
TTGGCGCACCAGCTCCATGATGGCTTCAAAGGAGTTGAGCTCCATCGCATCGCTGGGGTTCACGCTGCACTGGCGCAGCACCTCGCTGACCAAATAGCCAGTCCAGGTGTTGCGGTCAAAGCGGATGAATGGGCACTGGCGCAGCACATCCAACGGCTGGGCAGGCAGGTCAAAGTGCGGGCGGCGCGGCGCTATCAAGACCATAGCTTCGCGGTAAAGCGGCGTCCACAGCACGCTTGGCGGCAGCACATGCGGCGAGCGCACCACCACCGCGCCGTCAAGCTCCCCATGCGCCACCTTGCGCGTGAAATCGTCTGACTGGCCAGCCAGCAGCCGCACTTCTAGGCGCGGATACTGCTTTTTAATCGTCCACAGCGCATCGGCAAAAGCGCCCATCAGCGCGGACACCAGCGCCCCCATCACCACCGTGCCCGACAAGGCGTCGGTGTCCGTGCCAGCGGCCAGGCTGTCGTAGCGGCGCACCAGGTCTTCAATGGCGGGCACCAAAAGCTGGCCTGCCGCGCTGAGCACCACGGAGCGTGCGCTGCGGTCAAACAGTTGCTGCTTGAGCTCTTGCTCCAAACCGCGTATTTGCAGGCCAACCGCTGCAGGCGTGAGGCCCACGGCCTGCCCTGCCGCCGCAAAGCTGCCGTGCCTGACCACGGCCAAAAAGGTTTGAAAACTTCTAACTGCGCGCATTTTTTTGGCCCCAGAGTACTGGCTGAAAGGTGGCTGATTAGCGCCCACTTTAGCGCCCACTTCGCCAGCCGCAAGATAAAGAAATACTTTAGATTCGCTAAATTAATAATAGCTTGTATTTTCTATCGCCTGCGTCAAAAATGCAGGTATGCAACAAACTCTCAAAGCCAAGGTGTGGCGCGGCAAAGCGGTGGGCGGCTTTACCACCTATGAAGTGCCCCGCAACGACAGCCAAACCGTGCTGGATGTGGTGACCTATATCCAGCGCCACCTAGAGCCATCATTGAGCTACCGCTTTGCCTGCCGTGTGGGCATGTGCGGCTCATGCGCCATGACCGTGAACGGCAAGGCGCGCTGGACCTGCCGCACCCACATTTCCAAAGTGGCGCAAAACGGCGAGTTGGAAATCGCCCCGCTGTCGAATTTGCCAGTGGTCAAAGACCTGGCCACCGACATGCGCGAATTCTTTGACAAATGGGCCCGCGCCAAGGGCCAGTTCAAAGGCGAGCTGACGCGCCACGATTCTTTTGCGAAGGTTGAACCCGCATCCAAGGAGCGCAAGGCAGCCGACGCGGGCATTGAGTGCATCGGCTGCGGCGTGTGCTATGCCTCTTGCGACGTGGTGGGCTGGCGGCCAGATTACTTAGGGCCCGCTGCGCTGAATCGCGCGTGGACACTGGCCAACGATGTGCGCGATGTGCAGCAAACCGAGCGCCTGCGCGCCGTGGCGGGCGACGCGGGCTGCCATGCCTGCCACACGCAGGGCTCATGCACCGAGCGCTGCCCCAAGCAGCTCTCGCCGACGGTGTCGATTGCGGGGCTCAAGCGCAAGGTGGCCAAGGCGGCTGTGCAAGGCGCGCTATGAGCGAGGCTGTTGTATCTGAGGCGGGATCTGTGGCGGCTGGTATAGCGCAGGCCAAACGCTGGTACTGGCAGCGCATCAGCGCCATGGTGCTGGCGCTGTGCGTGCTGGTGCATTTGGCGGTGATGGTTTATGCCGTGCGCGGGGGGTTGAGCGCCGCTGAAATTTTGGGGCGCACGCAGGGCAATTGGGGTTTTGCGGTGTTTTATGCGGTGTTTGTGGTGGCCTGCGCTGTGCATGTGCCAGTGGGCGTGGCCAATATTGCCCGCGAATGGTGGGGCATGGGGGAGGCTGCAGCGCTGTGGCTGTCGCGCGCTTTTGGGCTGCTGCTGCTGGTGATGGGCTTGCGCGCTGTGTTTGCTGTGGTGGTGGCATGATGCGCCGCAACGACCAACGCGCCCGCGCCCACCCCGCCTATTGGGCTTTTTTGCTGCACCGCTTGTCTGGCTTGGGCTTGGCGGTGTTTTTGCCGCTGCATTTTTG
>JAYVJV010000222.1:0-4047 GCA_043769005.1 Polaromonas sp.
CTATGCGTCACATACCTGAGGCAGGAGCCGTATGCGGGAATTCTGCACGTACGGATCTGCGCGGGGGGCAGGGGGTAACTTCTGTTCCTACCGCAACCGGAAAATATAGCATATGAATCCACCTCCGAAGTTTTGCACCCAGTGTGCCACTCCACTTGAGATGGTCACCGCCCAGGAAGACGCAGGCGATGTGCAGCGCCTGCGCTGCCCCGCCTGTGGCTGGACGCACTGGAACAACCCCACTCCCGTGCTAGCCGCTATCGTCGAGTACAACGGCCAACTTCTCCTGGCGCGCAATGCCGCCTGGCCGGGCAAGCGCTTTGCGCTGATCACCGGCTTTATGGAGGCAGGCGACACGCCCACGGGCGGCATTGCACGCGAGGTGAAAGAAGAAACCAACCTGGAGTGCAGCGAGGTGAACCTGGTGGGAGCCTACGAATTCATGCGCATGAACCAGGTCATCATTGCCTACCATGTGGTGGCGCATGGCGAGGTACGCCTGTCGCCCGAGCTGGCCGAGTACAAGCTGTACGACTACGACAAGGTGAAATGCTGGGCGGCGGGCACAGGCTTCGCGCTGGCCGACTGGCTGCGCGCCAGGGGCATCGAGCCGCAGTTTATAGACCTGGCGGCGCGATCGTAGTAAACTTAACGTCTACATAGCCTGTAGCCAGGCTCTTTTGAGAGAATTTGCACCCATGGAAATCCATCAAGAACTCGACACCCGCGGACTGAACTGCCCCCTGCCCATCCTCAAGGCCAAAAAAGCCTTGGGCGATATGAGCAGCGGCCAGTTGCTCAAAGTGACCGCCACCGACGCTGGCTCGGTGCGCGACTTTCAGGCTTTCTCCAAACAAACCGGCAATGAGCTGGTGGACCAGCAAACCATGGGCAGCGACTTCATCCACATCTTGCGCCGCCGCTAACGCCCGCTACAGGCCCAAGCGCAGGCCTGAGGCCTAGCTACAGCAGAACCAAAGCAGAGTTCCAGCGCGCTACCCGCGCCCTGCTAAATATTGCGCAAACTCTGCCCCCACCTCGGGGTGGCGCAAGGCCAGTTCCACCGTGGCCTGCAAAAAGCCCTGCTTGCTACCGCAGTCAAAGCGGCTGCCCTCGTACTGGTAGGCATACACTGGCTGCGTGGCCATCAACGCGGCAATGCCATCGGTCAGTTGAATCTCGCCACCCACCCCGCGCGGCTGCGCACGGATAGAGGCAAACACCTCGGGTGTAAGCACATAGCGCCCCGCCACGCCCCAGGACGACGGTGCATTTTCTGGAGCAGGTTTTTCTACAAATCGATCCAGCTTCATCAGGCGATCCGCCACCAGCGTGCCGCCGACCATGCCGTAGCGGCGGGTATGCTCCTTGGGCACCTCTTGCACCGCGACGATACAGCCGCGCTGGGCAGCGGGCATCGCCTCAAACTGGCGCACCATCTGCTGCAAGGGCCCTACACCGCTGGCCGGGGCCAGCATCAGGTCGTCGGCCAGCAGCACGGCAAAGGGGCTGTCGCCCACCAGGTTCTCGGCGCACAGCACGGCGTGACCCAGGCCCAGCGAGCGCGGCTGGCGCACGTAGGAGCAGTTCATATCGTCGGGTTGTACCGAGCGCACGAGATCGAGCAACTGCTGCTTGCCAGCGGCCTCCAGCTCGGCCTCCAGCTCGTAGGCGGTGTCAAAGTGGTCCTCGATGGCGCGTTTGCTTCGGCCCGTGACGAAGATCATGTGGCGTATGCCGGCCGCGTAGGCCTCTTCTACCGCGTACTGGATCAACGGCTTGTCCACGATGGGCAGCATTTCCTTGGGTTGTGCCTTGGTGGCGGGCAAAAACCGAGTGCCCAGACCGGCCACGGGGAAGACGGCCTTGGTAACGGCTAGAGTCGCGCGGCGAGAAATGGTGCTGTGATCGGACATGGTGGGCAATCTTGTGGTTGTTTGAGTTAACCCAAGCGCACAAGCTGTTCGCGCAACTTAGCCAGCGTAGCCGAAAAATCAGCCACGCGTTTGCGCTCCAGCTCCAGCACCTGCGCCGGGGCCTTGGCCACAAAGGCTTCGTTGGCCAGCTTGGCCTGGGCCTTGACTATTTCGCCCTCCAAACGGCTGGCCTCCTTGCCCAGGCGGATTTTCTCGGCCGCCTTGTCCACCTCCATGTGCAGGCACAGGCGTGCCTCACCCACCATGGAAGTAGGGGACGCATCAGCGGCGGTTTGCCAGGCGGCCTCATTGTCAAATATTTTCACTTCACTGAGCTTGGCTAAGGCTTGCAACACGGGGGCAATTTGGGCAATGAAGGCAGCGTCGCCCACCACGAACAAAGGCAGCTTGGTGGCGGGGGAGACTTGCATTTCACCACGCAGATTGCGGCTGGCATCCACCAGCGAGCGTAGCTTGGCGACATGGGCGATAGCGGCCTGGTCGATCTTCTCGGGCTGCGATTCCGGGTAGCGGGCGATGCTGACCGACTCGCCCTGGATTCCGGCCACCGGGGCCACTTTTTGCCACAGCTCCTCGGTAATGAAAGGGATGATCGGGTGTGCCAGACGCAAGATCGCCTCCAGCGTGCGGATCAGCGTGCGGCGGGTGGCGCGCTGCTCGGCCTGGCCTCCGGTTTGGATTTGCACCTTGGCAATCTCTAAATACCAGTCGCAAAACTCATTCCACACGAAGTCGTAAATCGTGTTGGCGACGTTGTCCAGGCGGTACTCTGCAAAGCCTTTGGCCACTTCGGCCTCGGCCATTTGCAGTTTGGAGGCGATCCAGCGGTCGGCCTGGCTAAAGCGCATATAGCCGTGGAAGGGCCCGGCGGCTTGCACTACGCTGCCCGCTGCGTCCAGCACAGGCGCTGCGCATTCGGCTTTGCTGTGGTCCTTCAGCCCGCAGTCATTGCCTTCGCAGTTCATCAGTACAAAGCGCGTGGCGTTCCACAGCTTGTTGCAAAAGTTGCGGTAGCCCTCGCAGCGCTTGGTATCGAAGTTGATGTTGCGACCCAACGACGCGTAACTGGCCATGGTAAAGCGCAGCGCATCTGCGCCATAGGCGGGCATACCGGTGGGGAATTCTTTGCGCACACGGGTGGCCACTTTGGGCGCAGTTTCAGGTTTGCGCAGGCCCACGGTGGATTTTTGCACCAGGGTTTCAATGTCCACACCGTCCATCAAGTCCACCGGGTCAATCACGTTGCCCTCGGACTTGCTCATCTTTTTGCCCTCAGAATCGCGCACCATGCCGTGGATGTAGACGGTTTTGAAAGGCACTTGGCCCGTAAAGTGGGTCGTCATCATAATCATCCTGGCCACCCAGAAGAAGATGATTTCGTAGCCTGTGACCAAGACGCTGGACGGCAGATAAAGCTTCGCGTCTTCCGTCTGGTTGGGCCAGCCCATAGTGCTAAACGGCACCAGAGCCGATGAATACCAGGTATCCAAAACGTCGGCATCGCGGCGCAATTTTTTGCCCGCTGCTTTAAGCTGTGCCTCGGCTTCATCCCGCGCCACGTAGACCTTACCGTCTTCGTCGTACCAAGCCGGAATTTGATGGCCCCACCACAGCTGGCGACTGATGCACCAGTCCTGGATATTGTTCATCCACTGGTTGTAGGTGCTGATCCAATTTTCCGGCACAAATTTCACTTCGCCGCTTTGCACTGCATCAATAGCTTTTTGGGCGATGGATTTGCCTGTAGGATCTTGCAGGCTGACTTTGTTCATGCCTACAAACCACTGGTCTGTCAGCATCGGTTCGACCACCTGGCCGGTGCGTGCGCAGATGGGCAGCATCAGCTTGTGCGGTTTGATGTCGATCAAAAATTCTTGCGCTTGCAGGTCTTTGAGCAAGGCTTTGCGCGCATCAAAGCGGTCCATGCCCTGGTAGGGTGCGGGGCCGTTCTCGTTGATCTTGGCATCTAGCGTGAAGATGGTGATCAGGGGTAAATTGTGGCGCTGTGAGCAGGCGTAGTCGTTAAAGTCGTGTGCGCCGGTAATTTTGACGCAACCCGAGCCGAAATTGCGGTCGACAAAATCGTCGGCAATGATGGGGATAGACCGAT
>JAYVJV010000223.1:0-17567 GCA_043769005.1 Polaromonas sp.
CCCAGGCGCGCGGCCTGATGCACCATTTCGGCGATCCGCCAACCGCGAAAGTTCGAGACGCCCCAGTATCGGATCTTGCCGGTGCGCATCAGGTCGGCCAGGGCATGCAGGATTTCGATCATGTCCATGCCATTGACGTCACGGTGCAGGTACAACACGTCGATGAAGTCGGTCCGCAGGCGGCGCAGGCTGGCATCGACTTCGCGCATGATCCAGCTGCGCGAATAGTGGGATTCGTTGACCCGCTCGGACATCTTGTTGCCCAGCTTGGTTGCGAGCACCCAGTCGTGGCGGTTCGGCTTGACCAGCGCGCCGGTGATCTCCTCCGACGCGCCCAGCGTGTAGACGTCGGCGGTATCGATGAAATTGACGCCATGGGCATGCGCGTGGGCCACGATGTTGGCGGCCTCCGCGCGGTCAGTCTGATCGCCGAACATCATCGTGCCGAGGCACAGGGTCGACACTTTCAGGTTGCTTTTGCCAAGGTTTCGATAATGCATGGGTTCGGGCCGGGGTGAAATTGCGAGCTGGCGCATGATGCGCCTGGGCGGTGGATATTTCGGATTGGCAGGACGGACCGGTCTTGGAACCATTGCACCTGCCCCCAACTCCTAGTATCCAGAGGGTCATCCTACCCGGTTTATCGACATTCCTTCCCCCATGGTTCCACACCTTGTTACGGCACTCACTGGCCCCATCAACGAGCTTGAACAGCGGGTTCTCGACTCCATGCCGGCGATCGAGCGCTGGTTTCGCCTCGAATGGATGGAGCACACACCGCCGTTCTACACCTCGGTAGACATCCGTAACGCCGGCTTCAAGCTGGCCCCGGTGGACACCAATTTGTACCCCGGCGGCTGGAATAACCTGACGGTTGAGATGCTGCCCCTGGCCGTACAGGCCGCCATGGCCGCCATCGAGAAAATCTGCCCCGAGGCACGCAACCTGCTCATCATCCCCGAAAACCACACCCGTAACAGCTTTTACCTGAGTAACGTGGCCCAGCTCGCGCGCATCTTCAATATGGCCGGGCTCAATGTGCGCATTGGCTCCATCAATCCGGAGATCAAAGAGCCCACCACGATCACCCTGCCCAATGGCGAGACCGTGCTGCTCGAACCCGTCATCCGCACCCAGGGCGGTGGCAAGGGGCGCTTGGGCGTGGCGGGCTTTGACCCCTGCACCATCTTGCTCAACAACGACCTGTCGGCGGGCGTGCCCGGCATACTGGAAGAAATTTACGAACAGCACCTGCTGCCGCCCCTGCACGCGGGCTGGCATGTGCGGCGCAAGTCCAAGCATTTTGCGGCCTATGAAGAGGTGAGCAAGCGCTTTGGCAAGTTGTTGGGTGTCGACCCGTGGCTCATCAATCCGATGTTTTCGCAGTGCGGCGAGGTCAATTTTGCCGAAGGCCTGGGCATGGAGTGCCTGACCACCAATGTGGATGCCATGCTGACCAAAACCCGGCGTAAATACAAAGAGTACGGCATCAACGAAAAGCCCTTTGTCATCGTCAAGGCCGACAACGGCACCTATGGCATGGGTATCATGACCGTGCGCGATGTCAAAGACCTGGAGGCGCTCAACCGTAAAACCAAAAACAAGATGAACGTCATCAAGGACGGCCAACTGGTCAGTGATGTCATCATCCAGGAGGGCGTGCTGACCAATGAACGCGTGAACGATGCCGTGGCCGAACCCGTGGTGTACATGATGGACCGCTATGTGGTGGGTGGTTTTTACCGGGTGCACGCTGATCGGGGGGTAGACGAAAACCTGAACTCCCCCGGTGCCAGCTTTGTGCCACTGGCCTTCAACAAGTCGGCCCACATGCCCCAGCCCGGTATGCCGCCCGGTGCCAGCGAGCCCAACCGCTTTTACATGTATGGGGTGATCGGCCGCCTGGCCATGCTGGCCGCCAGCTACGAGCTGGAGAGCACCGACCCCGAAGCGGAAAGCTATAGTTAACCCCAAAAATTACTATTAAATTGCCTTTAACCTTTGTAAATAAAGCGCAAGCAGCTATATAATTTGTAGCATGCAAGGCAGTCTTACCCTTCCCCCCCCGCCTCGCGCTTACCACTGCGCCTGTGGGGCAGTGGTGTTCTTTCGCAACAGCGCCTGCCTCAGTTGCCACCGCCAACTGGGCTACGAGCCCGAGCGGGCGCAGGTACTGGCACTGCACGCCAGCGAGCGGGGCGACCAGTGGACGATCGAGAGCGAAGGCGGTGCCAGCGGCACCGGCAGGCGCTACCAGCGCTGCGCCAACGCTGCACGCGCGGCCGCCTGCAACTGGCTGCGCCCGGTAGATATCAGCCTGCCCGATGGCGACGATGGCCTGTGCATCGCATGCAGCCTGAACCGCACCATTCCTGACCAAGGCGTGCCGGAAAACCAGGCCCTGTGGCACAGCATCGAGGTAGCCAAGCACCGTTTGGTCAGCCAGTTGCTGGGCCTCAAACTGCCGGTGCACAGCCTGGCACGCACGCCCTGGCAGGATGCACAGCGCGGCATGGCCTTTGATTTTTTGCTCGATCAGCCAGGCCAAGCCCCCATTCTTACGGGCCATGCCCACGGCGTGATCACCCTGAACGCCCAGGAGGCCGATGATGCCATCCGCGAGCGCAACCGTACTGCCCTGCACGAACCCTACCGCACTTTGCTGGGCCACTTGCGCCACGAGGTGGCGCATTACTACTGGGATCGGCTGGTGGCAGGCACCGCGTGGCTGGCCCCCTTTCGGCAACTGTTTGGCGACGAGCGGCAAGACTATGCGCAGGCCTTGCAACGCCACTACGCACTGGGGGCACCGTTTGACTGGGCGCAGCGCCATGTGAGTGCCTATGCTTCGTCCCACCCCTGGGAAGACTGGGCCGAGACCTGGGCGCACTACCTGCATATGCGCAGCGGCATGGACACCGCGCGCAGTTTTGGCTTGGAGGCCAAGGATATTGAGGTTGATCGTCCACCCTACACGCTGGGCGCGTTATGGGACAGTCAGCGTCCCGATGCACAAACGTTTTTGAATTTCATCAACGACTGGTTGAGCATCACCGCCGTACTCAACGAGCTATCAGGCAGCATGGGCGAGCGCGCTTTCTACCCCTTTGTGTTGCCTAGTGCTGCCGTTGCCAAGTTGCAGCTGGTGCATGCTGTGGTGAGCGCGGCTCGCTGATTGGTGGGGCTGTACCACAGTCACTATTAAATTAATAGCTGTTTACGCAATATTACAATGGCTTGGCAGCATATTTTGTAAAAACTCAGGCACACAGTGTGTCCCGAACGTTGGTAAATGTCACAGCCGCCACAGGTGGCAAAAGTGCTGGCTTTCCGTGGTGCTTGCAGGCTCAATCGCAGCTTCTTTCACTGCTTTAAGGAGATCTCGATGACATCACGCCGACAACGCAATACTTTGGATGCTGCAATGTTCAATACCCGAAGTGTGGCCATCATTGCCATAGCTGCGCTGTGTATGCATGCAGCCAGCGCCCAGACCACCCCTGCTACTGCCAAACCTCCGATGAACGCTGCATCGGGCAGCACCGCCAGCGAGACCGTGCGTTACATCGAAGCCTTTGAGCGGGCCGACAAAAATGCCGACGGCAAGCTGAGCAAAGACGAGGCCGAAAACCTGCCGGCTATCGCCCAGAGGTTTGAGCAGATTGACACCGACAAAGATGGTTTTATTTCCAAAGCCGAATACCTTGAAGCGCTCAAGCCCTAGTTGGGCGTTTGAGCCCGTTTGACGGTAAGGAGCGCAGCAGGGCACTACTAGCGCGCCTGCTGCGCTAGCCAGGCACCTAGCTGCTGTACGGCATCATCGGTCGCGGCGCTGAGCGCACGTACGCCGCCGCTGGCATCTTGGCTGGGTGCCGGGGCACGCGCCAGTACGCTGCGCTGGGCTAGCAGTTTTTCGCCCTGAAACACACTGGCCTGCAGGCGCACCACGCCACTGCTGGCGCTAGGGCTATCAAACAGGTGGCTAAATTCATCCAGTTCGATTTTAAGTACCCAGCCTGGCGTGTCCGGATTGGCAGAAACGGCCATACGCGCACTCAGCGCATCGCGCAGGCGCTGTCGCAGCAGTTGCGCTGGCGGCATGCTCCAGCGCGCCTGGGTGTAGGGGCGTAGCTGTTGCGCATCTGCATAGGCCAGGCGGTAATGCAGTTGTGTGCTCTCCAGCGCTGCGCTGGCCTCTACGCTGCCCAGGCTGATGGCCGGTCCTGCTGTGGCGGCTGCGGTGGGTGTACTGAGCACGGGGCCAAAGTCATACACCGCTTTGTGGACGGGGGCCTGGGGCGTAGCGCAGGCGCATAGCAACAGCACGGTGCCCACAAGGGCTGTCACGCAGGCCGCGCGGTAATTGCGGTTGGGATAAGTCATGGTTTCTCCTGGCGTGGTGCAGGTGGGTGAAAGCCGGGTTCGCCAGGACCGGGGTTGGGGCTGGCGTTACCGTAGATCAGGCTTTGCGGGTTGTCGCCCAGGGCATTGACCACACGGTCGACGTTGCGGGCGGCCTTGGCGGCATCATCGACTGCGCGGGCTGCACGCGGCAGGGTGTTGGCACTGAGCGTTTGCGCGCTTTGGGTCAGTGCTGCACTGCTTTGGCTGACCTGGTCGAGCACACCACCCTTGTCCATGACCTTGCTGCCCAGAGCCGAGACCGACGCTGCCGCTGCCGTGGCGGCTTGGGTTGCTGCACTGGCAGCCGTGGTTGCAGCCTGCGAGACGGCTTGCACGGCGCGGGTGGTTTCTTGTGCGGTGCGCGAGGCCTCTTTGGCGGTTAACGCGGTTTCCTGCGCCGTTTTGTTCAACTCGCCCGCCGTCACTTGCAATGCGCGCATGGTGTCACCGGTGTCTTTCACCAAGGCAGGAATATTGGTACGCTGGGGGCCTAACTGCGCATCCGCAATGGCCTGGATGCGTGCCGACATGGCGCCGATTTGCGTGGCACTTTGCCCGGCGGCCTGCAAGGCTCCCATCAGCAGTTTTTGGTTGTCAGGGGAGAGTAATTGGTTGACGTGCTTGCTGGTTTCTTCAACCTGTAGCAGCAGTTTGACCCCCTGGTCAGACAGGCTGGAAAACAGACTGGGTTGCAGTGGAATGCGGGTGGGGTTAAAGCGGCTGGTCTGCAGTGGCTCATTGGATTCGCCCAGATCGTCCAGCTGCACATAGGCCAGGCCAGTCACACCTTGAAAACCCAGTGTGGCAAAGGTAGATTTGGTCAGCGGCGCGTTGCCATCAATGGCAATTCTTATCAGCACATTGCCTTTGGTTTGCTTGTCAAACTCTATCGCATCAACCTTGCCCACCGGAATGCCCCGGTAGCGTACGGCCGACTGCGGTGACAGGCCGGTGATGGATTCGCGCGAGCTCAGTTCATACACATCACGTATTGTGGTGTCGCGCGCCAACCAGGTGGCCAGCGCAATCACAAGGGCGGTGACGAACAGTACAAAGACACCAGCGGCTAATGCGTGGGATTTATTTTCCATAGGGTGCGCTCCAGGGTTTCGCTCGTGCTGTGCCAGCGTTATCCAGGTCATGGCCTGGATAGAGAGTACAGAAGTCTTGATCTTTACACATCGCTCTAAGTCTTGTCATCTCGGTCATGTAACAGCACCATCGCCCGTTGCCCGCGTTCGCCCAAGAAGAATTTTTTGATAAATGGGTGAGGGGTCTGCATCACCTGCAGCGGTGTGCCGGTGGTGATCACCTTTTGATCCGCCAGCACGGCCACGCGGGTGGACAGCTCAAACAGCGTGTCCAGATCATGCGTGACCATGACGACTGTCAGGCCCAGTTCCTGGTGCAGGCTGCGCAGCAGCGTGCAAAAACCGTCAGCACTTTCGGGGTCCAGGCCGGCCGTGGGCTCGTCCAGCAAGAGAAGGGGCGGGTCCATGATCAGCGCGCGCGCCAGAGCCACGCGCTTGACCATACCGCCGGACAAATCGGCAGGCATTTTGCTGGCGTGCTTGGCCTCCAGCCCGACCATTTGCAGTTTGACCAGTGCCGCGTCGCGGATCATGTCTGCGGGCAGGCTGCCCAGCTCGCGCAGCGGAAAGGCGATATTGTCCAGCACGCTAAAGGCCGAGAACAATGCGCCGTGCTGGAACAGCATGCCAATGCGGCTGGCCGCACCGCGTGTACCCAGACTGGACACGGGTTGACCCAATACCATCACGCTGCCACGCTCGGGCGTTTCCAGCCCGAGGATTTGCCGCAGCAGGGTGGTCTTGCCGGTGCCCGAACCACCCACCAGTGAGATGACTTCCCCCCTTGCAATGGTCAAGTCTAAATTTTTGTGGATGACAAACTCAGCCTGGGGTGTTTTGAACACCGTCCACAGGTTTTTGATCTCCACCACGTTGGTGACGGGTTCGTTCATATGCCGACACCCTTGAACACAATGGCAAACAGGGCATCCACAATGATAACCACGGTGATGGAGGTGACCACCGAGGCCGTTGTGCCTGCACCCAGACTCTCGGTGTTGGGCTTGACGCGCAGGCCGTAATGGCAGCCTATCAAGGCGATCAACAGGCCAAAGACGATGGTTTTGCCCAGAGCGAGATTGAGGTTGGCAATATCTACCGCATTGGGCAGTGCGTTGATAAAGAACTGCGGCGATATACCCAACGAAATATCCGCCGCCAGCATGCCGCCCAATAGCGCCGCCAGCGTCGTCCACACGCTAATGAGCGGCATGACAAGTGCCAATGCAAGCGCGCGCGGCATCACCAACCGAAAACCATGTGGGATGCCCATGACGCGCATGGCATCGAGCTCTTCGGTCACCCGCATTACACCGATCTGCGCCGTAATGGCCGAGCCGGAGCGGCCAGCAATCAAAATGGCCGCCAGCATGGGCCCCAGCTCGCGTACCAAAGACACCCCCAGCAGGTTAACGATAAACGCGTCGGCACCAAACTGCTTGAGCTGCTGCGCGCTCAGGTAGGCCAGTACCACGCCAATCAAAAACCCCACCAGCGCGGTAATGGGCAGCGCAGTTGCGCCAAACTGGTAAATATGCCCCGAGATGTCACGCCAGGGGGCCTGGCTGGGGGCTTTGGCAAAACGGAGGGTGTCGATCAGCAGTTGTCCTATCAAGCGCGTAAAGCCACGCAGGTGCGAAACCAGGAGCAGCACACCCTCGCCCAGCGCCAAATAGCGCTCTTTTAGAGTGGGTTGGGGCAGCGCTGTCGCTGCGGTGGTGAACTTTGCCACATGCTCCAGCACGGCACGCTGCCCGGGCAGGCACTCCAGCAGCGCAGGCCAAGCCCCGCCCCAGTGCTGCCAGAGGAGCTGCGCGCCAATATGGTCTATCTGCTGTGCGTCCCGCAGATCCCATGCGGTACTGGGCGTGGTGGCATGCTGCGGGTGCGACAGGCTGCTTTGCCATGCCGCCCAGTCCGGCGCATCTGCCGCTTGTGCTGCTGTCCAGCGCCCCAGTACGCGCAATGCCGCGACACCCGGCGTGGCGGACAGTTCAATGCGGGGCTGAGCGGAGTTCATAAGGTGGTGATAGCTGTATGGTAGCGCGTCAGCGCAGGCACATGCTATGCCCATGGGCTAAGGTCGTGCGCTGGAGAACGTACGCAGGCAATACAGCGGCACGCTTGCATCTGTCGCCAGTAGTGCTACACCCCGCGCGCTCGGTCGCTGTGAAATTGCTGCACATAGGCCCCAAAACTCCCCGCATCCAGTGCGTCCCGCACCTCGCGCATGAGGTTTAAAAAATAGTGCAGGTTATGGATGCTGGCCAGCATGGGGCCGAGCATTTCGCCGCAGCGGTCTAGGTGGTGAAAGTAGGCGCGGCTAAAGCCTCCTGTGGTGTAGCCCTGGGCGTCGGTGTAGCCTTTGCAGGCATAGCAGGTACACGTAGCGTCCACCGGGCCCATGTCGCTTTTGTGCCTGGCGTTGCGTACTTTCAAGTCGCCAAAGCGGGTGAACATGTGGCCGTTGCGGGCGTTGCGGGTGGGCATGACGCAGTCAAACATGTCGATGCCGTTTTGCACCCCAGCGATCAAATCTTCTGGTGTGCCTACGCCCATCAGGTAGTGCGGTTTGTGCGCGGGTAGCCGGGGGCCGATGTGTTGCAGCACGCGCAGCATGTCGTCTTTGGGTTCGCCCACGCTCAGGCCGCCGACGGCAATACCCGGGAAGTCCAGTGCCTCCAGGCCAGCCAATGACTCGCCCCGCAGGCTCTCGAACATGCCGCCTTGCACAATGCCAAACAGGGCGTTGGGGTTACGTAGGCGTGCAAACGCGTCTTTGCAACGCTGTGCCCAGCGCAGGCTCAGCTCCATCGACACGCGGGCTTCGCTCTCGGTGGTGATTTGGCCTTTGACTTCGTAGGGCGTGCATTCGTCAAACTGCATCACGATGTCGCTGTTGAGCACAGTTTGAATCTGCATCGACACCTCGGGCGTGAGAAACAGTTTGTCGCCGTTGACGGGCGAGGCAAAGCGTACGCCTTCTTCGCTGATCTTGCGCATCTCGCCGAGTGACCACACCTGAAAGCCACCACTGTCGGTGAGTATGGGTTTGTGCCAGTTTTCAAACTGGTGCAAGCCACCAAACTGGCGCATCACGTCTTCGCCAGGGCGCATCCACAGGTGAAAGGTATTGCCCAAAATAATCTGCGCGCCCATCTCATGCAGGCTTTGCGGCATCACGCCTTTGACGGTGCCATAGGTGCCTACGGGCATGAAGATGGGGGTTTGCACCACGCCGTGGTTGAGCGTCAGGCGGCCTCGGCGCGCGTGGCTGCCAGCGTACGCGCCTTCGGGCGTGGTTTTGGCGGGGTCGGTTTTTAAGAGGTCGAATGTCAGCATGGTGTTTTTGCGAACGGTATGATTTTAGAAACGATCAGTATCGTCAACGATATCAGTGCCGCAGCCCTGAAGTTTTCGTTGTAGATCAGCTAATGTGGGCATTGCCTTTTGCAGCAGCATGCTGTCCCCATAGCTAAAAAATCGGTATTTCTCAGCGATGGCGTGCTGGTACAGCGCCTTAATATGCTCGTAGCCCGCAAAGGCGCTGACCAGCATCATCAGGGTGCTTTTGGGCAGGTGAAAGTTGGTGATCAGGCGGTCTACCACCTTGAACTCAAAGCCGGGCGTGATGAAAATATCAGTGTCGCCACTGGCTTGGCCGGTGTGGGCCCAGGTTTCCAGCGAGCGCACGCTGGTGGTGCCTACGGCTACCACGTTGCCGCCGCGCGCCTTGCAGTCGGCAATGGCTTGCAGTGTGGCTTCGGGAATGGCATAGCGTTCAAAATGCATCACATGGTCGGCAATATGGTCGGCTTTGACGGGCTGAAACGTGCCTGCGCCGACGTGCAGGGTGACGCTGGCGCGCTGCACGCCTTGGGCCTCCAGCGCGGCCAGCACAGCTTCATCAAAATGCAGCGCCGCCGTGGGCGCAGCCACCGCGCCGGGGTGCTTGGCAAACACGGTTTGGTAACGCTTTGCGTCTTCTTGTTCGTCGGCCACATCGGTGGGCGACAAAGTGCCGCTTTGGTGGCGTTCAATATAGGGTGGCAGCGGCATGTGGCCGTATTGCTGCATCAAGGTGTACGGCTCGTCAGAGAGCATAAAGCGAAACAGTGGGCCGTCGTCCTGCGGCCAGCGGCCTACCAGGGTGGCGGTAAAACCGCCCACCATGTGCAGCACGCCGCCCAGTTTGGGTTTTTTGCTGACCTTTAAATGCGCCGCTACTTCATTGCCTTGCAGCACCCGCTCAATCAGCAGCTCCAGCTTGCCGCCGGTGGACTTTTCGCCAAAAAAACGCGCTTTGACCACCTGGGTATCGTTAAACACCAGCAGGTCACCGGATGAGAGCAAACTGGGCAAATGATGGAAGCTGCGGTCTACCGGCTGCAGCAGCGTGCCATCCAGCAGGCGCGAGCTGCTGCGCTGGGCGGGTGGGTGCTGAGCGATCAACTCGGGTGGTAATTGGTAGTCAAAATCGCTTGTAGACCAATTAAAACGAGCGTAAGCAGCTATAGAATGCATAGTACTTGAGGGTGGAACACACCCGTGCCAAGGTAAGAAAAAAGAAAAACCAAAGCGAGAAAAGCGCAGGCACAATTATCCCATGCCCCGCCCCGACACCGCGCCTACATCCGTTGCCATGCCCGCTGCTACGCCTAAGCCCGCAGCCAAAAAGCGCGTGACGGCGGCGCAACCTGTGCCTGCGCCAGCCGGGCCACCCAAGTCGCCCATGCAAAAGGCGCTGGAAAAGCTGGGCCTGCTGCGCCCGATAGACCTGGCGCTGCACATTCCGCTGCGCTATGAGGACGAGACGCAGATTGCGGTTTTAAGCGACTGCCGGGAGGGCGACACGGTGCAGATCGAAGGCGTGGTGACGCATTGCGAAGTCACGTTCCGTCCGCGCCGCCAACTGCTGGTGACCCTGCAAGACAGCAGCGACGTGTGTGTGCTGCGCTTTTTCAACTTCTATCCTTCGCAGCAAAAGCAGCTTGCCGTCGGCGAGCGCATCCGCGCCCGCGGCGAGCTGAGGGGCGGCATGTTTGGCTGGCAAATGCTGCACCCGGTGTGCAAGGCAGCAGGCGGTAATTTGCCTACAGCACTCACTCCGGTGTATTCCACCGTTGCCGGTTTGTCCCAACCCTATTTGCGCCGTGCGGTATTGAATGGCCTGGAGCAGGCGGTAAGCAGCGGCGCGCTGGATGAGACGATTCCGGCAGTATTTCTAAACGGAAACACCCATTTGCCAAAGCAGAACATGCGTGAGGCGCTACAGTTTTTGCACTACCCCGCGCCCGACGTGTCGGTGGCGCAGCTGGAAGACCGCAGCCACCCAGCATGGCAGCGGCTCAAATTTGAAGAACTGCTGGCCCAGCAGCTCTCGCAATTGCAGTCCAAACGCGAGCGCGATGCGTTGCGCGCGCCGGTGCTGCCGCCCAAGCCCCGAGGCCTGCACGACCAGCTACTGGGCATCATCCCCTTCACCCTCACGGCAGCGCAGCAACGGGTGTGCGCCGAGGTTGCGCGCGACATCGCCCAGCCCATTCCCATGCACCGCCTGCTGCAAGGCGACGTAGGCTCGGGCAAAACCGTGGTGGCCGCGCTGGCCGCCGCAGTGTGCATAGGCGCTGGCTACCAGTGCGCGCTGATGGCCCCTACCGAGATCTTGGCCGAGCAGCACTTTCGCAAACTCATCGGCTGGCTGGAGCCTTTGGGCATCCAGGTGGCCTGGCTGACCGGCAGCCAAAAAGCCAAAGAGCGCCGCGAGATGCTGGTGCTGATAGCCAGTGGCGCGGCCGGCCTGGTGGTTGGCACGCATGCGGTGATTCAGGACAAAGTGCAGTTCCACCAGCTGGCGCTGGCCATCATTGACGAGCAGCACCGCTTTGGCGTGAAGCAACGGCTGGCGCTGCGCGAGAAGATGAATGTACTGCCGTCAGAAGCTCTGGTGACCACTCATTCAGTGCCAAATAAGGCTGCAAGCCAATCAAATATTGCGCAAGCAGCTATAGATAGTGCAGCAAATGCTATGCCGCATGCAGCGCTCAGGCAAGAGCCCCACCTGCTCATGATGACCGCCACCCCCATCCCCCGCACCCTGGCCATGAGCTATTACGCCGACCTGGATGTCTCCACCATCGACGAGTTGCCACCGGGACGCACGCCCATCGTCACCAAGGTGGTGAGCGAGGCTCGGCGCGACGAAGTGGTAGAGCGCATCCGCGCGCAGGTGGGTGCGGGGAGGCAGGTGTACTGGGTGTGCCCGCTGATCGAAGAGTCTGAGCTGATCGACCTGACCAATGCGACCGAGACGCATGCACAACTGAGCGCGGCGCTGCAAGGCCATGTGCCTGTGCCGCCCGGCCAAGCTGTTGTGGCGGCACCTGGCCCTGCTTCAACCCATGGTGGCGGGCAGCTACGTAGCAGCCCAGAGGGCGTGCCCATTCTGGTTGGCCTGCTGCACTCACGCATGCCCCCCGCAGACAAAAAAGCCGTCATGGCCCAGTTCGTCAGCGGCCAAATGCAGGTACTGGTTAGCACCACGGTGATTGAGGTGGGCGTAGACGTACCCAACGCCTCGCTGATGGTCATAGAGCATGCCGAGCGTTTTGGCCTCTCCCAGTTGCACCAGCTACGTGGCCGCGTAGGCCGGGGCGCAGCCGCATCGGCCTGCGTGCTGATGTACAGCGTGGGCGAGAGCGGCAAGCTGGGCGACACCGCCCGCGCCCGCCTCAAGGTCATGGCGCAAACCAACGACGGTTTCGAGATCGCCAAACAAGACCTGGAGATCAGAGGCCCCGGCGAGTTTTTAGGTGCTCGCCAGTCCGGTGCAGCCCTACTGCGTTTTGCCGACCTGACCACTGACGCGCAGTTGCTGCAAACCGCCAGGCAACTGGCCCCGCTGATGCTCGACCAGCATCCAGAGCTGGCCGAAAAGCATATAGCCCGCTGGTTGGGTGGTCGGGTGGATTATTTGAAGGCTTGACACTTATTGTTTAATGTAGGGCGTTCGAGTTGAAAGAGTGGTTGGGTATCCGTTCTCATCAACAGGAGAGGCATAAGTCCCAAATAGTAATGTGTTGGCATTGATATACGCTAATGATTTCTGGTTCTGCACGACTGGAGCAGATACTGATAAATTTATCAAATCCACTGTTTTTGCGTCAATCACATTAGTGCCAACGATGCTAAATGTGCCTGTAATCGTATTTAGTTCAGACGGAGTGCCCGCGCAATTCTTTCCGATGTAGTAATCATAATGACCAACAAACGACCCGGTAGCTGCGCTTGTCTTTGTAAAAGTCACAGTGTCTTTTGCAGATCTAGGATCATTAGGACTAATTGGATTACATAAAGTCCAAGTGCCAACATACTTGTCAGCAGTATCTGCTGTGGCGGTTGCCGCTGGTGTACCAGATCCTCCGCCTCCACAAGCCACTAAAGCTGCAGATGCCAATACGCTAGAAAGAAAAGTCGCAAATTTCATCAGATCTCCGATTGTAAAAACTTAGATTATGCGGGGGGGGGGGGGGGTGAAAAGCAATCCTGAAGAACAAAAATATATCGTTCTGAGCAACTAGTTCACAATCATCCCCCATGACCCTCACCGAACTCAAGTACATCGTCGCCGTAGCCCGTGAAAAGCATTTTGGTCGCGCGGCGGAGGCTTGCTTTATCTCGCAGCCTACCCTGAGTGTGTCGATTAAAAAGCTCGAAGAAGAGCTGGAGGTCAAGCTGTTTGAGCGCAACGCCAACGAAGTGACGGTCACGCCGCTGGGCGAGGAGATTGTGCGCCAGGCGCAGGCGGTGCTGGAGCAGGCGCAAAATATCAAAGAGATTGCCAAGCGCGGCAAAGACCCGCTGGCGGGCGCGCTCACGCTGGGGGTGATTTACACCATCGGGCCGTATCTGCTGCCCGCCCTGGTGCGCCAGGCCATTGCGCGTTCGCCGCAAATGCCGTTGATGCTGCAAGAAAACTTTACCGTCCGCTTGCTGGAGATGCTGCGCACCGGCGAGATTGATTGCGCTATTTTGGCCGAACCCTTTCCAGACACTGGCTTGGCGATTGCACCGCTGTACGACGAGCCCTTCATGGTGGCGGTGCCCAGCACGCATGCCTTGGCGGCGCGCAGCAGCATCAGCGCAGTGGAGCTCAAGCAGGAGACCATGCTGCTGCTGGGCAATGGCCACTGCTTTAGAGACCATGTGCTGGAGGTGTGCCCCGAGTTTGCGCGGTTTTCCAGCAGCGCCGAGGGCATTCGCAAGAGTTTTGAAGGCTCGTCGCTGGAGACCATCAAACACATGGTGGCCGCAGGCATGGGCGTGACGGTGGTGCCCCAGCTGAGCGTGCCCAAGAGCGCTCTGCGGCAAGCTGCCCAGCGCCTAGCCCAAAGCAAAGCGGCCGCAGGCCATAAAAGCATTGCCAAAACTTCAGTGAAAACCACAGCGAATACGATGGCAAAAGCCCAAAAACCAGCGCAGGTTTTGCAGCCGCATGCCGATGCCAATGACGACACCTATGTGCGCTACATTCCCTTCGAGGGCGACGCACCCACCCGCCGCGTGGTGCTGGCCTGGCGGCGCAGTTTTACCCGTTATGAGGCCATCGCCGCCTTGCGCAACGCGGTGTACGGCTGCGAATTGGCGGGTGTACAGCGCTTGACGTCGTAGCAGTTGGCCATCTTTCACAGTCTCTATTTGCTATATATTTCATAGCTGCTTACGCAGTATTTTATTGGCCTAGAGGCTAATTTAACAAGTAATCGTCAGGCCGTGGCGTGATCAGCCTGCGACGCGATCACCCCGCCGCCCAGGCACACGTCGCCGTTGTACAGCACCGCAGACTGTCCTGGTGTGACGGCCCACTGCGCCTGCGCAAACTGCAAGTCAAAGCCCTGCGCACTGGAATCAGAAAGCAGGCAGGGCGCATCGGCCTGCCTGTAACGTGCCTTGCTACCGTAGTGGCCGTCAGGTGGCGCGCTGCCCGCGCACCAGCTAACGTTTTGCGCATGTAGCGCGTGCGATTGCAGCCAGGGATGCTCGTGCCCTTGCACTACCCACAAGATGTTGGCCGCCATGTCTTTGCGCGCTACAAACCAGGGCGCATGCTCGCCAACGCCGCGCTGGCCACGCGCTTTGGCCGCTTGCAGCTCGGCCCCTTTGGCCTTGAGGCCGCCAATGCCCAGGCCCTGTCGCTGGCCCAGGGTGTAAAAGCTCAAGCCTACATGTTCGCCGATGGTGCGTCCTTGGTCATTTTTGATGGGCCCGGGCTCCTTGCTGATATAACGGTTTAAAAACTCGCGGAAGGGCCGCTCGCCAATAAAGCAAATGCCGGTGGAGTCTTTTTTCTTGGCATTGGGCAGACCAATCTCCTGGGCGATGCGGCGCACCTCGGTTTTATGCAGCTCGCCTACGGGAAACATGGTTTTGCTTAGCTGCGCCTGGTTCAGACGGTGCAAAAAGTAGCTTTGGTCTTTGCCGGGGTCCAGTCCTTTGAGCAATTCGTATCGACCACTGGCCGGGTTCTGTCGCACTCTGGCGTAGTGCCCGGTAGCAATTTTTTCTGCGCCCAGGCGCATAGCGTGGTCGAGAAAGGATTTGAACTTGATTTCGGCATTGCACAAAATATCGGGGTTTGGGGTGCGTCCCGCCTGGTACTCGCGCACAAACTCGGCAAACACGCGGTCTTTGTACTCGGCAGCAAAGTTGACATGTTCTAGTTCGATACCCAACACATCAGCCACCGCAGCGGCATCCACAAAGTCGATATTGCTGGTGCAGTAGCCCGCATCGTTGGAGTGACTGGTTTCGCTGCCACCGATACCTGCACTGGCACCGGCAGGCCGATCATCCTCCTCCCAGTTTTTCATGAAGATGCCAACGACTTCGTGGCCCTGCTGTTTGAGCAGGTGCGCCGTGACCGCAGAGTCCACGCCCCCGCTTAAACCGACGACGATGCGCTGTGGGTGTTGCATGGGTTTGGATTTTAGGCGCATGGCCCAGCCTGAGTGTTGCGCCAAGGCGAACATGCGGGCGAAAAGAAAGCCGGGGCGCGACTGTTACAAATAACCCGGCAATGCATGATTTTGTCGCTTGCGGGACATTGTGTTTTGCCCTAATTTAGCGACCGATTAAGCGCTGTATAAAGTTAAATTTACATTTAGCGAAGACCATAAAATGCAAGAGCCATTTTGCGAAAATTAGTTCAGAAACAAAACAGCATGTGTTATTGAAAAAATGTAACAAATGTGAAGGCAATGAGGTCTAAAGACCGCTTTTTAAGGGTTGTTTACGCGTACAAGACGCGTGCATTGCATCACGTTCTCGGGTGTAAAACACAATATTACTTTGCAAATAGCCCCAAAATAGGCGATGATATTGGGTGTTGGGTCAGATGTTGCATAACACAGCATTTGGAGGTTAGAATTAGGACGTACACTCGTGTCTTATTCAAACGACAACAACATTAAGTTTGAATAGCCAAGCTGTCAAATCAATTTTTTTTCATAAATCTTATTGGGGATTTTAAAGCATCATGAAACGCTTTGTTCTTACATCTATTGCAGCGGCAGCTGCATCCGCATTCAGCGTATCTGCACAAACACCTTCTACCGGTCCAGCTAACGCAGTACCCGGTGAGTGCTATGCAAAAGTTGTAGTGCCAGCGCGCTTTGAGACACAGACACAGCAAGTGGTGACGCAAGCCGCTGGTTCGCGCGCACGTGTGATTCCCGCGCAAATGGGTTTCAACGAAGTAGAAGAGACCGTCAGCCCAGCGACCAAGCGCTTTGAGACGATTCCAGCGACCTACAAGACGATCGATGAGCAAGTGTTGGTTCGCCCAGCTACCAAAAACGGCGTAGTAGTGCCTGCCACTTACAAGACGGTTGACGAACAAGTGCTAGTTCGCCCCGCTGGCAAGCGTAGCGAAGTGATCCCTGCTACCTACAAAACTGTAGAAGAGCAAGTTGTCGTGCGCCCAGCCACCAAAGGCGGCGTGGTCGTGCCTGCTACCTACAAGACGGTAGAAGAGCAAGTGTTGGTCAGCCCAGCCACCAAGCGTAGCCAGGTCATTCCTGCCACCTACAAAACTGTAGAAGAGCAAGTGCTGGTTCGCCCCGCTGGCAAGCGCGCCGAAGTGATCCCCGCCACCTTCAAAATGGTGACCGAAGATGTGGTTGCACGCCCAGCCGGCAAGCGCAGCGAAGTGATCCCTGCGACCTACAAAACCATCGAAGAGCAAGTGCTGGTCACGCCAGCCACCAAGCGCTACGAGACCATTCCTGCCACGTACAAAACCGTGTCGGAGCAAGTGCTTGAGACCCCAGCCTCCAAGCGCTACGAGCCGATCCCCGCACAGTACCGTGACGAGACGCAAACCGTCGTGGTTGTGCCCGCTGGTTCACGTACCGAGCCCATCCCCGGCACCTTCAAGACCGAGACCCAGCAAATTGAAGTCACGGCCGCCAGCACCCGCATTGAAGTCATTCCCGCCACCTACAAAACGGTGACTGAGCGCGTGGTTGCCAAGCCGGAGCAAAAGCAAATCGTTGCTGTGCCCGCTACCTACAAAACCGTGACCGAGCAGGTTATTGACCGCCCAGCCTCTGTCCGTGTTGAAGTCGTGCCAGCCACCTTCAAGGCCGTGACCGAGCAAGTGGTTGAGCGCCCAGCTTCCAGCCGCATTGAAGTCATTCCAGCCACCTTCAAGACCGTGACCGAGCAGGTCATCGAGCGCCCAGCATCGAGCCGTATCGAAGTTGTGCCCGCCACATACAAAACCGTGTCCGAGCAAGTAGTTGCTACGCCACAGTCGGTGCGTTACGAGCCGATCGAAATCCCTTACAAGACCGTGTCCGAGCAAGTCGTTGCCCGCCCCGCTGGCAGCCGCGTTGACGTGGTGCCTGGCACCCTGAAGACCGCTACCGAGAGCGTGTTGGTGCGCCCCGCTGGCAAGCAGATCATTGCCGTCCCAGCCGTGTACGACACCGTGACCGAGCAGGTGCTCGTCTCCGGCCAGTCCTTTGAATGGAAGCGTGGCGCGTCCTGGATTGCGCAAGCAACCCAAGTGCG
>JAYVJV010000224.1:0-2019 GCA_043769005.1 Polaromonas sp.
CTTTTGGCAACCAAGGTGGGTGCTGTGATGGCGAGCGCGAGGGTCCGGGCGGCGGCGGTGGCGGCGGTGCGGTGTATGCCAATGCCAGTTTGGGTATATTGTCGCTGGGCGGAGGCATCAACGGCCTGTCACGTGAAGACAAGCGCGCAGGTTTTTCGGGCAATATGCGGGCTACCCCAGGAGCTGTGGGTGCCAGTAATTTAGCTCTGGCTGCCAGTGCGGTTGTAGGTGTGCGCGAGGGCTACATTTGCAAGCCAGTTCTCAGCGTAAGTAAGCGCACAGGCACTCCCAGCCGCAGCGTGCCAGCCGATACCACAGGCACATACCAAGTGGGCATCAGCAACGCAGCCAATAGCGGCTGGGCCTATGGTGTGGCCTTGATCGACGCGCTGCCTGCGCCGTTTACTCTAGACGCACCCGGCACGGCCACGCTGGCATATTCGGGTAGTGCCACCTACAGCGCCAGCCAGCCTGCCAGCACGGCCGCCTTTGCCCTGAGCCCTGCCACTTGGGGGCAAGAAGGGTTGTATAGCGCAGCATTTAATCTTGCGCCCGGTGCTTCAGTGACGCTGAGCTACTCAGTGACGCTTAACAGCGCTGCCTCCGGAACATACCAAAATGCTGCCCAAGTGCGCTACACCGACCCCACCCGCAGCAGCGGAGGGCCCGCTACCAGCACCACCGCCAATCCCACCGTGACACCCGGTGGCACTGACGCATCGGGCGCGGCCGTAGGGGGTAGCAATTATGTAGCGTCGTCCAGCACGCAGGAAGACATCGTAATTTCAGGCGTAGCCGGCACGAGCGCAGATTTGTCTTTGGTCAAAACTGGACCTGCCACAGCCTTTGTGGGAGATACTATCAATTACAGCTTGGTGATTAACAACTCGGGACCGAGCAATATCACAGGCGGCGCGTCGATTACGGACAATGTGCCAGCGAATATTGGCTCGGTCACATGGGCTTGCACGCTCACCGGCGGCGTGGGCGACTGCGACACCTTGGTGGCCGGGCCGGGCGTGAGTGGCTCGGGCAATGCGGTTGTGCTCACGCGTGCCGCGCTCAGCAGTGGCGCGCAACTGAGCATCGCTATCACAGGTGTGGTGCTGAGCGCGGGCAACACCACCAACACCGCCACTGTCGCCGTGCCAGCGGGCTTTACTGATCCCACGCCCAGCAACAACACGGGCACAGCGACTTCGGTGTTTGCCCTGCCCACAGCAGATTTGGCGATTACCAAAACCAATGGCACCACCACGGTGCCACAAGGCGGTGTTACCAGCCACATCATCACGGTGACCAACAATGGCCCTGCGCCGGTGAGCAATGCTGTGGTGACTGACCCAGCAGGCGCTGGCATGGTCAAGCTGAGCATGACCTGCTCGGCCAGTGGCGGCGCATCGTGCCCGGGCAGCTTTAGCACCACCACGTTTGAAACACCGGGGCTGACGATTCCTAGTTTTCCCGTCGGCGGTATCGTCGTGTTTAACTTAACCAGTCAAATCACAGGTACGCCCACGGTCACCAATACCGCTTTCATCACGTCAAGCATTGCCGACCCCACGCCTACGAATAACAGCGCTACCGACACCGACACGGTGGTGGTCAATCGCACCCAGGTCGTGTCTGCCGCTGCCATTTGCCCCGCAGGCACAACCGAGCAGCTTACGAATTTACTTTCAAACTCAGACTTTGCCAACACCATCGCTTTGGTGGGCACAAGCCAAAACCAGTACGCTCCCGGCGTAGCCAGCGCAGCAACCGGGGTGTCGGTACAAACTGGTGCGGTCAATTACAGTGCAGGCGCTGTGGTGCAAAACCCCTTCCCCGGCGATGCTGCGCGGGGCATTGCCAATGCGAATAATTGGGTGTATTCAAAAGGCAATAGCACTGGTGCTGCATGGCGGCTTTGGCGGCAAAACGTCACAGGGCTTGTGCCCAATCGCAGCTATGAATTTTTGTACTATTACTCCAGCCCGGTTGCCGTGGGCCAGACCACCACGGTGCAAAGCCAGCCAC
>JAYVJV010000225.1:0-5764 GCA_043769005.1 Polaromonas sp.
GCGCGGCGGGCCAGCTCGAGCACGGCGACGATTTCGGTGCGTTTGGCGGGGCCCAGGCCTTTGATGCGTTTCAAGTCTTCGGCGCTGGCGCTGAGCAGCCCGGCCATGCCGCCAAAGTTGTCCAGCACCTCCTGGGCCATCACCAGCACGTTTTTGCCCTGAATGCCCGTGCGCAGCAGCAGGGCCAGCAGCTCGGCATCGCCCAGGGCTTGCGGGCCGCGCGCCAGCAGCTTTTCGCGCGGGCGGGCATCGGGAGGCAGGGATTTGAGCAGCATGGTTATGGCAAAAGGGATGGCGCGCCGGGAGTTTCTACAATAGGGGCAACGCCAGCGTTTAGATTTAGCACAGTGTAAGCACATTCATGCCCCAAATTGTTCCCTCTTCCTTTCTCACCCTGCATTACCGCCTAGGCGGCCCGGCGGGCGACATTATCAACACCTTCGGTGGTAAGCCTGCCACCCTGTCGCTGGGCGCAGGCGAGCTCTCACCCGCTGTAGAGCAGCGCCTGCTTGGCCTGCAAGAGGGTGCGCGCAGCACTTTTAGCCTGCCCGCTGGCGAGGCCTTTGGCCCGCGCAACCCTGACATGCTGCAATGGGTAGCCAAAAAAATGCTCACCCAACTAGGCGACCCGCTGGAGAAATACAACGCGGGTGATGTGGTGCAGTTCCCTACGCCAGACGGCCAAAACCAGTATGCGGGTGCAGTGGTGCAAAGCGAAGACAGCCGGGTGCTGTTTGACTTTAACCACCCATTGGCGGGCCAGCCCGTCACGTTTGAAGTGCATGTGATTGGAGTTTTATGATGGTGAACGAAATCCTTTTAGCTGAGCCCAGGGGCTTTTGCGCAGGTGTAGACAGGGCCATCGAGATCGTCGAGCGGGCCTTGCAAAAGTTTGGTCGCCCGATCTATGTGCGCCACGAGATCGTGCACAACACCTATGTGGTGAACGACCTCAAAGCCAAGGGTGCTATATTTATAGAAGCATTGAGCGATGTACCCGCAGGCGCTACCCTGGTGTTTAGCGCCCACGGCGTACCCAAAGCCGTGGAGCTGGAGGCCATTAAGCGCGGCTTTCAGATTTTTGATGCCACCTGCCCACTGGTCACCAAAGTGCATGTAGAGGTGGCCAAGCTGCACAAGGAAGGCTACGAGTTCATCATGATTGGCCACAAAGGCCACCCCGAGGTAGAGGGCACCATGGGCCAGCTGGACTATGGTATTCACCTGGTGGAAGACCTGGAGGGCGTGGCCCATGTGCAGCCGCAGCAAACCGCAAAACTGGCGGTAGTGACGCAAACCACTCTGAGTGTGGACGACACGGCCGAGATCCATGCGGCCATACGGGCACGCTTTCCAGCGATCAAAGAGCCCAAACAGCAAGACATTTGCTACGCCACCCAAAACCGCCAGGACGCTGTCAAGCTCATGTCGCCCCAGGTAGAGCTGGTGATTGTGGTGGGCAGCCCTAGCAGCTCCAACAGCAATAGATTGGCCGAACTCGCCCGCAAATTAGGCGTAAGCAGCTACATGATTGATAGCGCCGATGAGCTGCAAGAGGTATGGTTTAACGGTGTTACCCGGGTTGGACTGACGGCTGGAGCCTCAGCCCCCGAGGTGCTGGTCAATGATGTGATTGACCGCATCAAGGCGCTGGGCGCGGTGGCCGTGCGCAAGATGGACGGCATTCAGGAGACCATCAAGTTCCCGCTGCCCAAAGGCCTCAAGCTGTCCCCCAGCGAGCCGGTTGCTGACTCTTTGCTGCACGCCAGCAGCGGAAAGTAGCACCATGTCAGACACTATTCGCTATGAAATAAATAGCTGCTTACGCTCGTTTAATAAGGGCTACAGGCATTTTATTCGCTGTACTCCGGTGTGGGTGCTGCCCGGCAGTGCATTCGGGCTGGGCTGCCAAGAGGTATGGCTGAAACTGGAGCACCTGCAAACCGCAGGCAGCTTCAAGGCGCGCGGCGCGCTGTGGCGGCTGCTGTCCAACGCCGTGCCTGCCAGCGGTGTGCTGATTGCCTCGGGCGGCAATGCGGGCATTGCCAGTGCGGCAGCGGCGCGCCTGCTGGGTGTGCCCTGTGAGGTGTTTTTACCCGAGGTGTCCAGCCAGGCCAAGCGCGAGCGGCTGCACAGCCTGGGCGCGCAGGTGCGTGTGGTGGGCGCAGCCTACGCCCAGGCCTACGCCGCCTGTGTGGCGCGCCAGCTAGAGAGCGGCGCACTCATGAACCACGCCTACGACCAGCTCGAAGTGGTAGCGGGCGCGGGCAGCTTGGCCGCAGAGCTTGAGGCGCAGCAGGGCTTGCCCGACACCTTTTTGGTGAGTGTGGGCGGCGGCGGTTTGATCGCAGGTATAGCCGCCCATTGCCAGGGCCGCGCCAAGGTGGTGGCGCTTGAGCCGCGCTTGGCCCCCACCCTGTTTGAGGCACGCAAAGCGGGCCACCCGGTGGATGTAGCCGTCAGCGGCCTGGCAGCCGACTCGCTAGGTGCCAAACGCATTGGCGATATCGCTTGGCAAGTGCAGCACACTGCGGTGCATGACGCGTTGCTGCTAGACGATGAGGCCATCCGCGCCGCCCAGCTATGGCTGTGGCGCGAGCTCAAACTGGCGGTAGAGCCCGCTGCGGCGCTGGGTTTGGCAGCTTTGCAAACCGGCCAATACCAGCCCCGTGCGGACGAAAAAGTCTGCCTGGTGCTGTGCGGGGCGAATATGGATGTGGCCAGCTTGGTTGTCTGAGCCGTGTTTCACGCTTCAGCCGTACGCTCTGGCTGGGTGTTTGCCGTGTTGATGTAAGTGCGTAAGATACGCTAGCATCTAGCCCATGCACATCGCTTTCAATTTTTTGTTCAAACTGGTACTGGTTGCTGCAGGCTTGGTATTTGCAGCCTGTCTGGCGCTAGTCGCTGCCGTGTTGTTGTTGCTTTGGGGAGTACGCGCTGTGTGGTGCAAGCTCACGGGCCAACCGATCAATCCCTTTGCTGTGCGCATGGATCCCCGAACCGGGTTCGACGCGGTTTTTCGTGCCGGACAAGCACCGCGAGCACAGGCCCAGCCTGGTAAATCCACGCGCGTGTCTAGCGATGATGTGACGGACGTAGAGGCGAAAGAGGTGGGCAGCTCCCGGCGCTAGTGCCGTGCACACCCTTGCCCCCTGCAAAGGGCTATCAAGGTCGGGCTTGTCTAGGCGGGAGGAGCTGCATAGGTGTATGTGCTGAGTGTCACGGATACTGAAATCCGTTGTAATTCACCCCACGATGTCAACGCATCACCCCCTGTCTCACCAAGGAACTATGCATGTCACTCCCCCGTTTTTCTCCAAACCGTCGTAGCGTTCTGGTCGCAACTGGTGCCGTGCTGGCCGCCCCCTGGGTGCGCGCCCAGAGCTTTCCAGAGCGCCAGCTCACCATCGTCGTGCCGGCACCGCCGGGTGGTACGGCAGACATTTCGGCCCGCGCCTTGGTGGAGCCGCTGGGCAAAGCGCTGGGCTACCCCATCGTCATCGACAACAAAGGCGGCGGCAACGGCGCGGTGGGCGCGCAGGCGGTGCTGGGGGCCAAGCCCGATGGGCACACCTTGCTGATGGCCTACAGCGGCTTTCATTGCATGAGCCCGCACTTGGTCAAACTGCCCTACGACCCGCTGAAAGACCTGCAAGCCATTTGCAACGTGTACTCGGCCCCGCAGGTCATGGTGGTGCGCAGCTCGCTGGAGGGCATCAAAACCGCGCAAGACTTGATCAAATACGCCAAGGCCCACCCCGGCAGGCTCAACTACGGCAGCTCGGGCAACGGCAGCGTGCAGCACATTGCCACCGAGCTGTTCAAGCAGCTCACAGGTACATTCATGACGCATATTCCCTACCGGGGCAGCGGCCCGACGATTGTGGATTTGCTGGCCGGGCAGATCGACCTCACCGTCACCACCGCACCGTCGCTGATGCCGCACATCACCAGCGGCAAGTTTGTGCCCCTGCTGGTGGCCGGCCCGCGCCGCCTGAGCTCGCTGCCCAACGTGCCCACGGGCGCAGAGCTGGGCCTCAAGGGCTACGAGGTAGATGCCTGGTTTGGCCTGTACACGCACGCCCAGGCCCCTAAGGCCACGGTAGAGCGTGTGGCCACCGAGGTGCAAAAAATCATGGCCGTGCAAGCCTTCAAAGACCGCGCCGCCAGCCAGGGCGCAGAGGCCAACTACCTCGACCCGCAAAAAATGACTGCCTATGCGCAGGCGGAATACACCAAGTGGGGCAATGTGATCAAGACGGCAGGCATCAAGGCCGATTAGCTTTAAACCGTTTTCTCACAGTTTCACCCCAGCGCCCTTCACCGTGGGCGCAAGTGCGGTCACCTGTTCACGCACATAGCTGGTAAAAGCAGCGGGTGTGCCCGGTGTCACGGTAATGCCTAAATCCAGCAGGCGTTTTTTGATATCGGCTTGGGCCAGTATCTCGTTGCAGGCGGTGTTGATGCGTGCCACCACGTCAGCCGGCATCTTGGCCGGGCCGGAGATGCCAAAAAAGTTGTCCAGTACCAGCCTGCGGTAGCTGGCCAGCTCGGCCATGCTGGGCACATCGGGCACCAGGGGTGAGCGTTTGGCGGAGGTAACGGCGAGCGGTATGAGCTGGCCGGTTTTAAAAAACGGCAGATAGGCGGTGAGCACGTCAATGCCGACGGGTATCACCCCCGAGATTAAATCAGTGGTCATGGGTGCGCCGCCCCGGTAGGGGACATGCACCAGGTTCAGCCCCAGTTCTTTTTTCATCAGCTCGCCGTAGATGTGGCCAATCGACGCAGGGCCTCCCGAGCCAAAATCCAGCCGCCCGGTTTTGCGCGCCTGTAACTCGATATCGGTGATCGCTCGCAGCCCCGCCGCCGGGTTGGCCATTACCACGCAGGGCGCAGCGCCGACCGACGCAATGTGGCTAAACGCCTCCAGCGGGTCATAAGGCAGCTTTTCCAGCGCAAACGGGCCAATCGAGATGGGCGTAGAGTTGGACAGCATCAAGGTATAGCCATCCGCCGCTGCCTGCGCGACCAGCGTGCCGCCCACACTGCCACCCGCACCCGGCCGGTTGTCTACCACCACCGGCTGGCCCAGGCTCTTGGTCAGTTGCTCTGCCATCACCCGCGCCACAATATCGCTGGCGCCGCCTGGCGGAAAGGTGACGATAATTTTGATCGGCTTGTCTGGCCAGGCAGCGTAGGCTGGCACGGCCAGCGAGGCTGCGCTGGTTGCCAGCACTTTAAGCGTGGTGCGGCGCGATAGGTGGGGCGTATGAACTGTGTGGTGCATAAAAACTTTCTGTAGCAGGTGCATGAACGCAGCTGCAAATGGGCCAGCGAATCAGCAACTCCGGTACCAAAGTGTACGCACCCAGCGGCCAGACACGGCGGGTGTTTTCCCTGCAACGCCCGCTAAACCAACCAGGATGGGGCGCAGCCTGCAAAATACGGCAATGCGCCACCGGACCCATCTTGCTGCTGCGGCTGTCCAAAGCTGTGCGCCAAGGCCCGCACCTAAGCGGGCAGGCGCGCGTCGTGCAAGGCAATGGGCGTGGCGCTGTGGTGGCCTGCTAAGGCGGCATCAGTTGCCGTAGGGTCAGGGTGCGGGCGAGGGCGGATCCAGAAGCTCATTTGTTGCTTAAATACGGCTGTAGCCCAATAAAATATTGCGTAAGCAGCTAGTGCGCCAGCGTAAGGCGGTAGATCGTAGTTGGTGAAAGTCCAACACAGGGAAGAAATAGCGAAATCACTCTGGCCCCGAGTC
>JAYVJV010000226.1:0-6553 GCA_043769005.1 Polaromonas sp.
TGCCCAAGCGCGTGCTAGCCCCACAGCCCGAGAGCCCCAAGCTGCACAAAGTGCTGGCCCAGTCGGGCCTGGGCTCGCGCCTGGAGATGGAGCAACTGATCACCGAAGGCCGCATCTCGGTGAACAACCAGCCCGCCCACATTGGCCAGCGCGTGCAGTGGGGCGACCAGGTCAAGGTCAACGGCAAACCGCTGCGCATCCGCATCGACCCGCCGCCTGCCCGGGTGATTGCGTACCACAAGCCCACGGGCGAGGTGGTAACGCATGACGACCCGCAAAATCGCCCCACAGTGTTTCGTCGTCTACCCAAGCTGTACCAAGGCAAATGGCAGTCGGTGGGACGGCTGGATTTGAACACTGAGGGCTTGCTCTTGCTTACCAGCTCGGGCGAGCTGGCCAACCGCCTGATGCACCCACGCTTTGGCCTGGAGCGCGAGTACGCCGTGCGCGTGCTGGGCAAACTCAGTAACGAAGAAAAGCAAAAGTTGCTGGACGGTGTGCAACTGGAAGACGGCATGGCGCAGTTTGGCAGTATTGAAGACGGTGGTGGTGAGGGCTCCAACGCCTGGTACCGCGTCACCATCAGCGAGGGACGCAACCGCGAGGTGCGCCGCATGATTGAGGCCGTAGGCCACGCCGTCAGTCGCCTGATCCGCATCCGCTACGGCGCGATGATGCTGCCACGCGGCCTCAAACGCGGTGCCTACATGGAGCTGGACGAGCGCGACATCGCCGCCCTGACGCAGGCCGCAGGCGGTGGCCGCGAGCGCCGCGATGACCGCAATGGCCTACCCGCTGCCCGCCGCGAAGGACCGCGCCCGGGTATGGGGCAAGATACGCGCCAGCCACCCACCTACGCAGACCCAGCCCAGCATCCGGACGGGCAGGGCGCTGAGGCTGGCACGCCCATGCCGCCAGGCGAGGGCGCACCTGCACGTGAAAACCGTGGCCCACGCCGTGGCCCCGGTGCAATGCGTAACCGCAATAACCGACGCGATGAACGCCAGACGGACCGCCCCTCGCGCCAAGACATGCCTACGGGCCCCGAGCGCGACCCGCGCTTTACCCCGCCCCCGCCCGATGCCGCGCCTATGCAGCAGCCGCGCCAGCAGGCGCAGGACGATGATGACGATAGCTACGACGACCATAACCAGGCCGGTGTCAGCCACGAAAGCGGCTTTGCGCGCCCCAACAAACGCGGCGGCTTTGGTGGGGGGCAGGCCAACCGCAATCGCAACGGCGGCGGTGGCGGTGGCGGTGGCGGTGCAACCGGTGGTCAGCCCGACCCCATGAAAACCTCGATGGGTTACATCGGTGCCGACAGCTTTTTACGCCAACGCCGCGATGGCGCAGGCGGTGGCCGCAGTGGTGGTGGTGGTGCAACCCGTGGTGGCAGGGGCCCCAGCCGTGGCAAAGGTGGCACGGGAGGCGGACGGCGCGGCTAGGAGCCTGGGCGGCACTTGGCTCATGAGGGCGCAAGATGCCAAGACAAAACGGGTTAGAATAGAGGGCTGTAGTTTTTACACTTTTCATTCGGGAAATACCTTCACCATGGCAATTGAGCGCACCCTCTCTATCATCAAACCAGACGCAGTCGCAAAAAACGTGATTGGCCAAATTTATGCACGCTTTGAGGCGGCTGGCCTCAAAGTCGTGGCAGCTCGCATGGCCCACCTGTCCCAGCGCGAGGCTGAGGCCTTTTACGCGGTACACAAAGCACGCCCCTTTTTCAAAGACCTGGTCAGTTTCATGATCTCGGGCCCAGTGATGATCCAGGCCCTCGAAGGCGAAGGCGCTATTTTGAAAAACCGCGACCTGATGGGCGCGACTGACCCCAAGAAAGCCGCTGCGGGCACCATCCGCGCCGACTTTGCAGACAGCATCGACGCCAACGCTGTACACGGCTCTGACGCTGCGGACACCGCTGCGGTTGAAATTGGATTTTTCTTTCCCGGCATGAATGTCTACTCGCGCTAAGCGCGGGGCAGTCTTCACGCTGATTACCTTAGGACCCAAGTCGGCGCAAGCCGATGGCACCCACCCATGACGGCCAACCTGCTAGATTTTGATCTCGAAGGTTTGGCCGTTTTTTGTGAAGGCCTGGGAGAAAAGCGTTTTCGCGCCACCCAGCTGTACCGCTGGATCCACCAAAAGGGAGCTTCTGACTTTGGCCAGATGACCGATCTGGCCAAGTCGCTGCGCGAAAAGCTGGCCACCACGGCCCATATCAAAGGCCTCAAAGTCCTTACCGAGCAAAAGTCACTGGATGGCACCATCAAATGGCTGTTCGATGTAGGCAATGGCGATGCGGTCGAGGCGGTGTACATCCCCGAGGCCGATCGCGGCACGCTGTGCGTGTCTTCCCAGGCGGGTTGTGCGGTGGGTTGCCGTTTTTGCTCTACCGGCCATCAGGGCTTTAGCCGTAACCTCAGCTCGGGCGAAATCATCGCCCAACTGTGGTTTGCAGAACACACTTTGCGCCGCCTGGCGAATGATGGCAAAGGTACTGACGAGCGCATGATCTCCAACGTGGTGATGATGGGTATGGGCGAGCCGCTGCAAAACATGACGGCCCTGGTGCCCGCCCTGCGCAGCATGCTCAGCGACCATGCCTACGGTCTGTCGCGCCGCCGCGTCACGGTGTCTACATCGGGCGTGGTGCCGATGATCGACCGCCTGGCCGCCGAATGTCCGGTGGCACTGGCCGTGTCCTTGCATGCCCCCAATGACGCGCTGCGCGACGACCTGGTGCCGCTGAACAAAAAGTACCCACTAGAGGAACTGCTGGCCGCCTGCAAACGCTACCTCGCTGTCGCCCCGCGCGACTTCATTACCTTTGAGTACTGCATGCTCGACGGCGTAAACGACCAGCCCGAGCACGCCCACCAGTTAGTCGATTTGGTGCGTACGGCGGGCCTGCCTGTGAAGTTCAATTTAATCCCATTTAACCCGTTCCCGGCATCGGGTTTGCTGCGCTCCAGTGCAAAAGTTGTAGCAGAATTTGCCCAAATCTTGCAGAACAGTGCTATCGTTACTACAGTACGCAAAACCCGGGGTGACGATATTGCCGCTGCCTGCGGTCAACTAGCGGGCGACGTGCAAGACCGCACCAAAGCAAGCGAGCGGATGGCCAAGCGGCGCATGGTGATGATGCGCAGTGAAACTGTGCCCGTGACCGCCCTGGCTGCGCGTGCCTAGACCCGAGGATCAGCACATGACAGTATTCCAAATATTCCAACCTTACGCACAAGCCAGACTGATGCAACGCACTTTTACGCCGCTACTGGCTTGGGCCGCGTTGATGCTGGGACTTTACGGGCTGGGCAGTTTGTCGGGCTGCGCTGGTGCGGCCGTGTCTGACAGTGCGGCCAATACCGGCACCCGTAGCGATATCGTCACCGAATCTGATGAACCAGAAACACGCAAACGCGCCCGCATCCGTATGGAGCTGGCCTCAGGCTACTTTGCCGAGGGCAAAATTACTGTAGCGCTCGATGAAATCAAGCTTGCTCTGGTCAGTGACCCGACTTTTGGCGATGCGCATACCCTGCGCGGCTTGATCTATATGCGTTTAAGCGACACCCGGTTGGCTGAAGAGAGTTTTCGTCGTGCCTTGGCTTTGAACCCGCGCGATGCCAATGCCGCGCACAACTTTGGCTGGATGCTGTGCCAGCAAAAGCGGTTTGATGAGTCGATACGCTATTTTGGCCAGGCATTGGCGATACCCTTGTATGGCGAGCAGGCTAAAACGCTGATGACCCAGGGCCTCTGCCAGATCACAGCCGGGCAAAAAACCGATGCCGAACGTTCTTTGGCCCGTTCCTACGAGCTGGATGCAAGCAATCCGATTACGGGCTACAACCTGGCTGCTTTAATGTATGAGCGCTCGGACATCAACCGTGCGCAATTTTATATCCGTCGTTTAAACAATGGCGAATACGCCAATCCCGAGACACTGTGGCTGGGCATCAAAGTAGAACGCAGGCTCAATGATGAGGTCGCCATGCGGCAACTGGCCGGTCAATTGAAACGCCGTTTTCCCCAATCACGCGAGTTGGTAGCCTATGAAAAGGGAGCCTTTAATGAGTGATTGGGGCAGTAAGCAGGCACAGGCTGTAGACACTCAGCCTGGCGCAGACACGCAGCACAGCAGCGCCAGTGCGGGCAGTTTACTCAAGGCCGCACGCGAAGCGCAGGGCTTGCACATCGCTGCACTGGCGGTGTCTCTCAAAGTGCCGGTGAAAAAAATTGAATTGCTCGAAGCCAACCGTTTTGACGAGCTGCCCGACGCGGTGTTTGTGCGCGGTTTGGCGGCCAGCATTGGCCGCGCACTAAAGATAGATACCAGCGACATACTGAGCAAATTGCCGCAAACCAATACGCCTCGCCTGAGCCACGACCAGCAGAGTATCAACACCCCCTTTCGCATGCCCGCAGATGGCCCGCAGCCGGTGCAGTTCCTGGCCCTGCTCAAACGGCCTATTGTCTGGGCTGTGATGGCTTTACTGCTGGGTGCCATGGTGTTGATTTTTGTTCCAGACATTGTGCAAAAAACCAGTGACTGGGGTGCGCACGCTGTCTCCAGTGTAGGCGGTGCACCTGGCAAGAGCTTGCCCAGCATGCCTGATGCCCAAGCTGGCGCGAGTGAAGGTCGTGAGGGTACCGTTCTGGGAGCGGGAAGCGCCGTGTCTTCAACTCTAGATGCCGCCACAACAACGATGCAAACCACCCAAGCCATCAGCCCGCTGGTCGTTGCGCCCAAGCTTTCCGCTACAGCCCCAACTTCCAGCCCCAAGCTGCTCAGTCCGACCCTGGTGATTACGCCTCTCCTGGACAGTGCAACAAACGCCAGTGCAGATCCTGCGAGTTTGGTGGTCTTCAAAGCCACAGGACAGTCCTGGATCGAGGTGTCGGATGTGCGTGGCAAGACCACTCTGCGAAAAATGCTCCAGGCCGGGGAATCGGTGGGAACTTCGGGGGCTTTGCCGCTAGATGTCACCGTGGGGAGTGCCGATCAAACCCAGGTCTGGGTGCGGGGTAAGCCTTTTGAAGGTGGTCGCCTGCGCAACAACGTACTGCGCTTCGAAGTTCGGTAAGGAAAGAGCGTATGACCCCAGCCTGTTTGCCAGCAGCCCTGCCACCCCAAGCTATTGCGGTTGCCTCCCCGCTGGCCCGCCGCTCGCGCCAGGCCAGCGTAGTGTGGGGCCCGCGTACGGTCACCGTCGGCGGCAACGCCCCAGTGCGTGTACAGTCCATGACCAATACCGACACGGTGGACGCTATCGGCACCGCCATCCAGGTCAAAGAGCTGGCCATTGCGGGTTCGGAGATGGTGCGCATCACCGTCAACACGCCCGAGGCCGCGCAGGCGGTACCCTATATCCGCGAGCAGTTGGACAAAATGGGCATTGACGTGCCCTTGATCGGTGATTTTCATTACAACGGCCACCGCCTGCTGACTGATGTACCTGCCTGTGCCGAGGCGTTGAGCAAATACCGCATTAACCCCGGCAACGTCGGCAAGGGTGACAAGCGCGACAAGCAGTTTGGCCAGATGATCGACGCGGCCATGCGCTGGAACAAGCCTGTGCGTATTGGCGTGAACTGGGGCAGCCTGGACCAGGAGCTGCTGGCCAGTCTGATGGACACCAACAGCCAGCGCGTAGAGCCCTGGGAGGCCAAGCAGGTGATGTACGAGGCACTGATTACCTCGGCTATCGAATCTGCGCAGCGTGCCGAGGCCATGGGTATGCGCGGTGAGCAAATTATTTTGAGTTGCAAGGTGTCCGGCGTGCAAGACCTGATCAGCGTCTACCGCGAGCTGGCCAAGCGCTGCGATTACGCCCTGCACCTGGGCCTGACCGAGGCGGGCATGGGCACCAAGGGCACGGTGGCCTCGGCCACGGCGTTGTCGATCTTGTTGCAAGAGGGTATTGGCGACACCATCCGCGTATCGCTCACGCCCGCACCGGGCGAGGCGCGTACGCAAGAGGTGGTGATTGCATCTGAGATTTTGCAGTCGCTGGGCCTGCGCATTTTTGTGCCCAGCGTGACGGCCTGCCCGGGTTGCGGCCGCACTACCAGCGACACGTTCCAGCACTTGGCCAAGCAGATCGACGACTTTTTGCGCTTGCAAATGCCGCTCTGGCGCAAGAAATATCCAGGGGTGGAAAACCTCAAAGTGGCGGTGATGGGTTGCATCGTCAACGGCCCGGGCGAGAGCAAGCATGCCGACATCGGCATCAGCCTGCCTGGCACCGGCGAGGCACCCGCCGCGCCGGTGTTCATCGACGGCCAGAAGGCCATGACGCTGCGCGGCGAGGGCCTTGCGCAAGAGTTTCACCAGATCGTCGAGCAGTACATCGAAAAGCGCTTCGGCTCGGTCACCGCCGCGCATTGAAGGCCGCACGCCACCGCCGCCTTGGGCGCCCGCAGGCGCCTTGTCCACCGATTTGATCGAAGCCCGCCTGCCGGGCCCCACTGCACATGGCCGAACCCCTGCAAGCCGTCAAAGGCATGAACGACATCCTGCCGCCGGATTCCGCGCGCTGGG
>JAYVJV010000227.1:0-2215 GCA_043769005.1 Polaromonas sp.
GCCGCTTGAGCATTGCAGCGGGCGACGAGCAGCGCGCTTGGATGGGCCAACGCCTGCAGCCCTACCGCGTGGAAGCGCTCGATGGCAAAACCGAGGGCATGCTCACGGGTTACTACGAGCCCATGCTGCCCGCCGCCCGCCAAGCAGGCAATGGCTACGCCGTGCCCCTGTATAGCCTGCCTGCCATGGCCAAGCGCCCGTGGTATACCCGCCAAGAGATGGACACCGCTCCGCAGGCGCTTGCCGCCTTGCAAGGCAAGGCCATTGCCTACTTAGCTGACCCCGTGGACGCACTGGTACTGCACATCCAAGGCTCGGGCCGCTTGCGCGTGACCGAGGCCGACGGCAGCCAGCGCACGGTGCGGGTGGCCTTTGCGGGCACGAATGAGCAGCCTTACAAATCGGTGGGACGTTGGCTCTTGGATGCAGGAGAGATCAAAGATGCCAGCTGGCCGGGTATCAAAGCATGGGTACAGCGCAACCCGCAGCGCGTGCAAGAAATGCTGTGGAGCAACCCGCGCGTGACGTTTTTTAAGGAAGAGCCGCTGCCAGACATGGATTCGAGCCTGGGCCCCAAGGGCGCGCAGGGCGTGCCGCTCACGCCCGGGCGCTCTATAGCGGTAGACCGCCAGAGCATTCCGTATGGCACACCGGTGTGGATGCAGTCCAAAGGCGAGGCCGTGGACGTGCAAAAACTGGTGATGGCGCAAGACACGGGCAGCGCTATTTTGGGCGCGGTGCGGGCCGATTATTTTGTCGGATGGGGGTCTGAAGCGGGGGACGTGGCGGGTCGATTAAAGCAAGCGCTCAAGCTGTGGGTGCTGTGGCCTAAATAAGTTTTGAAAAGGAGAATTTATGAAAAAACAAGGCAATGTCAGCGTCATATGGCCATATACCGCTATATTAATTATAGTATTGACAGGGCTTGTAGCTTGCGCTGCACCAGAGCCTAGCGGCCTAGCCAAGGCCAGTTTGCCCTTTTACCGCTGCGAACACGGCATCGCCTTCACTGCCAAATTTGATGGCGATGCGGTAACTCTGGATTCAAGCCGTGGCTATGAGGTGTTGTTTGCTAAATCCAAGGTCGAGCAAGACAAACAAGAATACAGCAACCCGCGTATGGCCGCCAGCTTTGGCTTGGGTAGCAGCGGGCGCGAGGCGCAGCTGCGCTACCCATTATTGCCATTGATTGCGCGTTGCGTGCGGGATAATTAGAAAAACTGCGTATTTTCAAAGCATGGCGGTATTAACGGCAGCAAAAGTGCCAATCACAGCAATATCCTTTCTAAAAACCGTGTTTTCAAACCCATAAAAGAAAACACCTTTGGCCAGAACCCGCATACACTGATGCATCTTTTAGAGAGCACAGTCTATGAACGCCCCCCTGCCCGAGCACATCCGCAAAGCCCTAGAAACTGTCACGCTGGATGACAAATACTCTCTAGACTACGGGCGCGCCTTCATGAGCGGGGTGCAGGCCTTGGTCAAATTGCCTATGCTGCAGCGCCTGCGTGACCAGCAGCTGGGCAAAAACACGGCGGGATTCATCAGCGGCTACCGAGGCTCACCGCTGGGCGGCTACGACCAAGCCCTGTGGGCGGCCAAAAAGCACCTTGAGGCGCGCCATGTGGTGTTTCAGCCCGGAGTGAACGAAGAGCTGGCAGCCACGGCTATTTGGGGCACGCAGCAGCTGGGCTTTGCGCCGCAGGGCAGCAACAAATACGACGGCGTGTTTGGTATTTGGTATGGCAAAGGCCCGGGTGTAGACCGCACCAGCGACGTATTCAAGCACGCCAACATGGCGGGCACCACCGCGTGGGGAGGCGTGATAGCCGTAGCGGGCGACGATCATGTGGCCAAAAGCTCCACCGCAGCCCACCAAAGCGACCATATTTTCAAAGCCTGCGGCCTGCCGGTGTTTTTTCCGGCCAGTGTGCAAGAGATTTTGGACCTTGGCGTGCATGCCTTTGCCATGAGCCGTTATGCGGGTGTGTGGGCGGGCATGAAGACGATTCAAGAGATTGTCGAGAGCAGCGCCACGGCCATGATTGACCCCGACCGCGTGCAAATAGTGCTGCCCACCGACTTTGCTATGCCTGCTGGCGGCGTACACATCCGCTGGCCCGATGCCGCGCTGGCCTATATTCGCGCCAACCGGCTCAATTACAACGCCATAGAGGGCAAAAACGACCGCTTTGGCCTGATCGCCAGTGGC
>JAYVJV010000228.1:0-2998 GCA_043769005.1 Polaromonas sp.
CCAGCTGCTGCGCGCTGGAGCTTGCGGGCTTGGCAGGCTTGGCGGGTTTGGCGGGCTTGGCATGGCTATTCAAGCGCATATTTACAAAAAATTTGGCCAATGTCAGCGTCATATGGTCATAGTGCGCTATTATTTATGAAGCAACTTTATTCATGCAGCGCAGCTTAGTAGGTGCTGCGCCAGTTCCTGCGGCGCGCCCACCATGGCGTCGTGCCCTGTGGCCATGTCGATGCTGCGCGAGTTGGGCAGCCACGCACCGCTCCAAAATTGGCCACTGAGCACGCGCGCGCGCATCGGGTCGATGGTGGGCGAGGCGGGCGCTGTGCAGCTCAGATAAGTGCGCGGGATGCTGGCCACGCGCTGCGCATTAAAGTGCAGGGCATCGGCGTACGGCGTGGCCGGCTGGGCCGTCATGCGTCGCTGCACCCACGCGGCATCGGCTTCAGACAGGCCCCACACGCTGGCTTTAGGGGCAGAAATGGCGTAATGTGGGTGTGTGGCTGCATCCGCCAAGCGCCCTTCGCGCACGGCAGCGCTGTGGGCACTGCCCCAGCTCTCACCCACTTCGGGCACCACTGCGTCGATGTAGCACATATGGCGGATGCGCTGACCGGGCAACTTCACACCAATCTGGTCAGCCACACCCGTGCCCACCATGCCGCCATAGCTGTGCACCGCCAATACAAAATCATCGAGCTCCTGCGCCTGTATCAAACCCAGCACATCGTCAATATGCGTTTGCAGCGTGATGCGTTTGCCCAAGAGCGGCAGCAAGTGGGCGCGCTCGCCCACGCCCGTGAGCGTGACGGCATGCGCGGCGTGGCCAGCGGCTAGCAACAAGGGCGTCACGCGCTCCCAGCACCAAGCGCCATGCCAAGCGCCGTGAACGAGTACAAAAGCAGGTTTTTTCATGTGATTTAAAAATAAGCTTTAAAGCATTGCCAGTGCGTCACCAAGTGCTTTTAAATCATAGCAATCAAAAAAATAAACGCGTAGCACACTTAATCTGCAGCTAATTCAGAGGTTTTGGCTACGATGCCTTTGCGCACTAAATACTTGGACGCTAGTTTACCCAATTCTTCAGCGCTTGTTGGGTGACAGTGCAGGCTCATTCGGGCAGCTGCTCAAATAATGCCAGGAAGTCATGGTCAATGCTAAATCAAGACTGGTAATTGCACCATGAGATCCTCGTAACTATTGGCAACGGCATATACATAATGATCGGGTCTAACGATCGCCGCCATACATTGGTGCTGAGAAAACCAATGGCCAAGTACCGAGTCTGCCTCTAAAAAATTGGGGGCGGACATGTCAATGACTGACAGCCATGCATTGGAAGTTTTTAAAGTACCTTGCAAAAAAGCTTTGTCGGCAGTTGCACTGACAACAACTCGCCAACCCGTACCTGCGAGCATATCCATCCGAGTTTGTGACTGGCCATTGAGTATCCACGGCTGGGGGAAAATCGTGCCGCGTGCCGCATGCAGTTGCGGCGATAGCAAGCCCACCGTAAGTGCTGGCTGTACGTTTTGACGCGGTATTGATTTGACCACGCCACCGCACTCGGCCAGCAAATGCGCATCACGCGCACGTGCTTTTGACAGGTCGCGCTGGCCAACAATCTGTCCGATTGCCTTGATGCGCGTGGTTAATTCCGTAACATGCATTTTTCGCTCAAGACCGTAAGTCGTCAGTAAATCCTTAGACGCTTCGCCGTGCAGCACTGCACCCATTTTCCAGCTTAGATTGACCACATCGCGAATGCCTTGGCACATGCCTTGGCCCAAAAAGGGCGGTTGCTGGTGTGCAGCATCGCCAGCCACAAAGACGCAGCCTACTTGCCAGCTATCGGCAACCAGTGCATGAAATCGGTACGTCGCCTGGCGCCAAAGCGTAGCGTCTTGTGGGCTAATCCAACGCGACAGCAGAGCCCATGTACCCTCTGGAGTGGCAGCTTTTTCTGGGCTTTCGTCATGGTTTAGGGCGATTTCCCAGCGTCTGTGATTTTTTGGACCAATCAAATAGGTGCATGGTCTGGATGGCTCACAAAACTGCACGCTGGTTTGCGGCAATTTGGCTAGCCCAGCATCGTTGACCAGGACATCCACCACCAGCCACGGCTGGTCAAAATCTAAGTCTTGTAAAGCAATACCCACTGAACTGCGCACTTTGCTTGATGCACCATCGCATCCGATGACAAAGCTTGCGCGCACTTGTCGCTTTGCGCCATCAGCGCTTTGTAATTGCAGTGTTGCACCGTGTATATCTTGAACCAAGTCAAGTAACTCGCAGCCAAGCAAGACATCAACCGAAGGCAAAGTTTGCACCTTCTCACGCAATATGCGCTCAACCGGTGGCTGGGTAAAGACAAGCGAGGGCACATAGCCTAGCGGGTAAGGAGGCTCAACCGCTGTAAAACGCTTAATAAGCTGCCCATCTACCCCGTAAAACTCAGAGGGTGTAAAGGCTTCGGTATGACACAATACCTGCTCAGCAATACCCAGTTGCTGAAAAACACGCATGATTTCATGGTCGAGTGCAAATGCTCTGGGCAGGCTGTATACATCCTGCGCTTTGTCGCAGACAAACACCCGCAAGCCCTGCATGCCCAGAAGGCCAGCTGCTACCGCACCGGAGGGCCCGTAGCCGATGATGGCAACGTCGTAATCGCTGGCGTCAATATGTCCTTGGTGGCTCATGGGGCCTCATCGCGGATTGGGTTAGACAGCACGCCTAGCTTGTCAATTTCAACCTCAACGGTGTCGCCGTGCTTCATCCACACGGGTGGCGTGCGAGCTTGCCCAACGCCTGCGGGTGTGCCCATGATGATCACATCACCGGGCTCTAGCGTCATGCATTCGGTCAGCAGCACAAGGGTTTCAACGACACTGAAAATCATGTCTGACGTATTGGCATCTTGCATGACTTTGCCATTAAGTCTGCATTGGATGCGCAGGTCAGTCGCCCCGGCACTAAGTTCATCCGCCGTTAGCAAAAA
>JAYVJV010000229.1:0-4164 GCA_043769005.1 Polaromonas sp.
TCTGGTTCGACTTGGGCACCCTCACCCACCTGCGCATCAAAGACCTCCCACATCGGCGGTCCACGCGCTGGGGATATGTTTGGTGGCTCAGACTGTAACCCGATGTGATCGAGCATCTGCCGGATATCGGCGCTGTGCGTAATGAAAGCGATGATACGCATCTGGCCGCCACACATGGGGCACAGCAGAGGGAACACCTCGTAAATGCGGGCGATCAGCACTGCCAACAGGTAGTGCGCCTGTGAGCGTCTGAAAGGCGCAGGTTCGCTCTGGGTTGGCACGCCATCGCCCGCAGTGGTTGGCTTGGCTGGCACCTTGACCCGCTGCGAAGGCGCTTCCTGCGCCAGTGCTGTCACCGCCGACCTGAGCGGCGAGTTCGGTGCCAGCGCGCCGTAGTAGCGATGGCGGTGCGTGCGCGGCGGTGGCACCAAGGCGGCAATGCGATCGATCAGCTCCAGCGGCGTAAGGGTGAGCTCGTCCGCCCTGGCTCCACGTTGGTCAGCGCGCCGATCACTGGCAGGCTCGCTGTGCTGCTTGGCGCAGCGGTAGACCAGCGCACTGCCCGCCTTGCGCAGCCGCTCCATCGAAAACGGCGGACGCGCGCAGTAGCGCAGCAGCCGCTCCAGGCCAGCGCGGTCGTGCGCTTCGATGCGCACGCTGGTGTCCACCGAGAAGCCGCTGTGCCGGTAGGCCAGCATGTCTTTGGCCTCAAAGCTTTGCAGCAGGCCCCGGCCCACGAAGGCGCGCAGGATGCGGCGGCGCAAGGTGGCTTGCACTTGGGCCACGGCGGTCTCATCGATTGCACTGGCCGGGTGGAAAATCACTTTGCTGGGTAAGGATTGAGCGTCGGTCACAGCTTGGGTGTCGGTGTCAGCGCCAGCATCAGCGCCGCCCGCCACTTGCTCAAACACCCCATCGACGACGCACACATGACAACGAAGTAGCAGTGCAGACTAACTTGTACTCAAGTTACGTCGTAACTAAAATGCACATGGAGCGCGCCATTGTCGAGCATTTAACCCTGCACCCGCAGGTATGCCACGTTTGCCTGTTTGCGCAGCCTATCAACCGCATAGATGCCACGGTAGTAGAGGTGTTTGGCCAGATGCGCACGGCATTGGCTGCGCGCGGCGTCACGCTGCATATCAGCGGTATCAAATCTAGCGGGCTTGAAAGTTTGGCGAGCGACCAGGCCAGCCGGGCTAAACAACCGGGTAAACCATCAATGAGTCCAATGTGCTGGGCGATATGATGACCGTCATGCAATTTGCATCGAATGTCACTACCTGTCCGTAGTTAACCAGAGTTTTTTGCCATGTATAAACGCCATCTTTTAGCTTTGCTTTTAGCCGTGCACTTGCCCCCGGTCTGGGCGCAAGCTTGGCCCACCAAACCGATCAAAATCATCGTCCCCTCGGCAGCGGGTTCTGCGCCCGATATCATGACCCGGCTGCTGGGCGTTGAGCTGCAAAAGCGGCTGGGCCAATCGGTGGTGGCGGAGAACAAGCCGGGCGCAGGTGGCGCTCTGGGGGCCGATATGGTTGCTAAAGCCGCGCCAGACGGCTACACCTTGGTGATGGGCAACATTGGCTCGCATGCCATGAATGTGGGTGTGTATCCCAAGCTGCCGTACAACCCTGTCAAAGACTTCGAGTCGGTTGCCATGGTGGCCATCACGCCCAGCTTGATGACGGTGTCTAGCGATCTACCGGTCAAAACTGTGAAAGAGTTTGTAGACTACGCCCGCAAACAAGGCGAGGCCATCACATTTTCATCAGGTGGTAATGGTAGCTCGTCCCACTTGGCGGGTGAATACCTCAATTTACTGGCGGGTTTGAAGATGCGCCACGTCCCCTACAAAGATGTGCAGCAGGCATTGGGCGATGTCGCTGCCCAGCGGGTGAGCGTAATGATCAGCAACATGCCGCCTGCCATGGCCCTGGTACGCGCGGGCAAGCTGCGCCCGCTGGCCGTGACCACTCAGGCGCGTTCTAAAACCCTGCCCGAGGTGCCCGCCATGATGGAGTCGGGCTTGGCCTTTGAGCAGACCGTATGGTTTGGACTGTTTGCGCCTGCGGGTACGCCCGTAGACGTGGTGCAGCGCATCAACCGCGAGGTAGGTGAGATACTGAAAGAGCCTGCCTTCATTGAGCGCATCGCCGCCACTGGTGCCACCCCGATGGCCACCACGCCCGCTGAGCTCAAAAGCTTTGTCACCTTGGAGGTGGACAAATGGGTCAAGGTGGCGCGCGAGTCGGGTGCTAAAGCCGATTAATTCTCTGCGTCCAAACCATCGCTGTGTTTAACATTAACAAGAAAGCCAACATGAACTACCAACGCCGCCATTTACTCGCCGCCACCAGCGCCGCCGCAGGCCTGGCCATCGCAGCATCGGCGCTGCCGGTGAGTGCCAAAGCGCCCATCGTGGGCAACCAGGTCATTAGCGTACACCGCTTGAAGTTGGGTAATTTTGAAGTCACCAGTATTCTGGACGGCTTTATTGAACTCGATCCGAGGTTGCTCACAGCCCCGCCCGAGCTAGTGCAGCGCTTGTTAGAGGCATCCAATTTGCCCTACGGGCCCATTCGCACGCCCGTCAATACATTCCTGGTCAACACCGGGGATAAACTGGTCTTGCTGGACACCGGAGGAGCGAAGTTTTTGGGTCCTAATGCGGGTCGCTTGGTGCAAGGCTTGGCCGCTGCTGGGGTAGAGCCGTCGCAGATTGACGAGGTGTACATCACCCATATGCACGGCGACCACTTGCACGGGGCGGTGACCCCCGAGGGTGCGGCGCTGTTTCCCAACGCGGTGCTGCGCATTGCCCAGCAAGACGTGGACTATTGGCTGAACCCCGAGGTAGAGGCCGCTGCACCAGCCGCGCAAAAAGGACGCTTTATGCCTGCCAAGCGCGCCAAGGCGGCGTATGGAGACCGGCTCAAACCGTTCAAGCAAGGTGAAGAGCTGACTCCTGGCATTGCCAGCGTGGCGGCTGTCGGGCACACGCCCGGACATACCTGCTTTATGGTGACCTCCGGTACGGCGCGCATGCTGGCAGTCGGTGATTTGATCCACATTGCACCCGTTCAGTTTGCCAATCCCGAGGTGACGATTGCGTTTGACTGGGAACCAGCCAAAGCCAGCAGCGCGCGCACGAATATGTTTGACTTGGCAGCCAAGGACGACATTTTGGTCGCCGCAGTGCATTTGCCGTTCCCAGGCCTGGGGCATTTGCGCAAAGTGGGCAGCTCCTATGCCTACACACCGCTGACTTGGCGTTTGTTCTGACCCCCCTAGTTTGACGGATAGGAAACTCAAACGCATAAGGCCAAGTATGGCATGGCTTTTGGCACGGCATCACGGCGGTTACCCGAAGTTTGACCGCGTGCGCAGGCCCCATCGCCAAAGCCTATGTCCGAAAGACATCTTTCAGTCTTGCGCACACGCAGGTCTACCCCGCAGCGGGTCTGAACCGCCGCTTCGTCCTCTCACCAATTGATGCGTTGATCGACCTCGTAGTCTGGATCGATTTGGGTACCCTCACCCGTCTGCGCATCACCATCCTCCCACAGCGGTGGCCCGCGTGCCGGGGATAGGCGTGGCGGCTCTGAATTGACTCCGATGTGATCGAGTATTTGCCGGATCTCTGCGCTGTGCGTGATGAAAGCGATGATGCGCATCTGGCCACCACATAGTGGGCATAAAAGCGGGAACACCTCGTAGATGCGGGCGATCAGCACTGCCCACAGGTAGTGCGCTGGGCAGCGCATGGGCTGATCTGGCTGGGGTGCAGGCTGAGCGCCGCTTGCGTTGCCCAGTGGGCCTGCACCTAGCGCGCCATTGCCTGGTGTGGCTGGCTCGGCCTGCCCCGTAGCCAGTTGCGCGGGTGCCGCCATGGCCACAGCCGCCGCCCTGAGCTGTGAGCTCGGTGCCAGCGCGCCGTAGTAGCGGTGCCGGTGCGTGCGCGGCGGCGGCACCAAGGCGGCGATGCGCCCTATCAGCTCCAGTGGTGTGAGGGTGAGCTCGTCTGCCTTGGAGCCACGTTGATCAGCGCGCTTGTCGCCGCCAGGCTCGCTGTGCTGCTTGGCGCAGCGGTAGAGCGGTGCTTTTGCCCACTGCATCCATGCCATACTTCGTCTCATATCGTTGGATTTCCTATCCGTC
>JAYVJV010000230.1:0-2444 GCA_043769005.1 Polaromonas sp.
AGAAATTTAGATGTCTGAGCGCTTGCGCGAGTTTCTAAATTTCCCCCGGAATGCGTACCGCAGATGCTCGCCGAAGGCCAGTGGCGTTGGGTGGCGATAGCCCTAGGGCGCAGCAGGCCGCGTTCCAGAACAAGGACACAACTCGCAGCAGCCCACGTCAAACCAGCCAAAGATATTTAGTCGTAAAATACCTGCCAATAGACTACTTAGTTAACTAATATACGTCCAAAGTCCAGACATTTACTGCTCAATCAGCTACAAAATACATAGCACATAGTTAACGCAAACGCTTCACCAAACTGGAGGTATCCCAGCGCTTACCGCCCATTTGCTGCACATCAGCATAGAACTGATCGACCAGTGCCGTTACAGGCAGGCGCGCAGCGTTGCGCTTGGCTTCGTCCAGCACTAGCCCAAGGTCTTTGCGCATCCAGTCCACAGCAAAGCCAAAGTCAAACTTGTCGGCCACCATGGTTTTACCGCGATTGTCCAACTGCCAGCTTTGCGCTGCGCCCTTGCCTATCACGTCTAAAACGAGGTTCACATCCAGACCCGCTTTTTGGCCGAACGCCACCGCCTCAGACAAGCCTTGCACCAAGCCTGCAATACAGATTTGGTTGACCATTTTGGTCAGTTGGCCGGCCCCTGCCTCGCCCATGCGGGTGAAAGCCTTGGAAAACGCCATTCCAGTGGCCTGCACTGCGTCAAACGCAGCTTGGTCGCCACCGCACATCACGGTGAGCATGCCGTTCTCGGCACCCGCTTGACCGCCTGATACGGGTGCGTCCACAAAGTGCAAACCTGCTGCTTTAGCCAAGGCATACAGCTCGCGCGCTACGTTAGCAGACGCGGTGGTGTGGTCTACAAAAATGGCACCTTTTTTCATGCCCGCAAGTGCACCATTAGCGCCCTCAGCGCCCAACACTACACTGCGCAAGTCGTCATCGTTACCAACGCAGCAAAAAACAATGTCGGCGTTCTGCGCCGCAGCTTGGGGCGTCAGCGCTTGGGTCGCGCCTTTAAAAGCAGCACAAAACTCTGCAGACTTGGCCGCAGTACGGTTGTACACCGACACTTGGTGACCGGCTTGGTGCAAGTGCCCGGCCATGGGGTAGCCCATGACTCCCAAGCCTAAAAAGGCGACGTGTTTGGCTGGAGAGGGTGTGTAGGTTTTTGGGTTGATGTTGGGCACAGCGGTATCTCGGTATGGGGGTAAATGTGTCAAATAAAAACACACTGTAGCAGCACACAGCACCTACCATCCCAGCCATCCAGGCCCCTACAGTTTTTACATAATCTGCAAATGCTCGGTGCCTGCGGCCAAGTCCACCGTTTTGGCACGCTGAGAATTGAGTTTAATCTGCAAGCGCAGGTCGTTGACCGAGTCAGCATTGCGCAGCGCGTCTTCAAAGGTAATCTGGTTGTTTTCAAAACCATCAAACAGCGCCTGGTCAAAGGTTTGCATGCCCAGGTTGCGACTTTTCTTCATGATCTCTTTGATCTCAGAGACATCGCCTTTGAAGATCAAGTCCGAAATCAACGGCGTATTGAGCATGATCTCTACTGCAGCAAAGCGGCCTTTACCGTCTTGCTTGGGCACCAAGCGCTGCGACACCATGGCGCGCAAATTGAGAGACAAGTCCATCAGCAGCTGAGTGCGCCGCTCCTCGGGGAAGAAGTTGATGATACGGTCCAGCGCCTGGTTGGCACTGTTGGCGTGCAGGGTACACATGCACAGGTGACCGGTCTCTGCAAAGGCAACGGCATGTTCCATGGTCTCGCGGTCACGCACCTCGCCCATCAAAATCACGTCGGGCGCTTGGCGCAAGGTATTTTTCAGCGCGGCTTCCCAGCTGTCGGTGTCCAGGCCCACTTCGCGCTGCGTGATGACGCAGTTCTTGTGCGGATGGACAAATTCGATCGGGTCTTCGATCGTGATGATGTGGCCATGCGACTGCTCGTTGCGCCAGTCCACCATGGCCGCCAGCGTGGTTGATTTGCCCGAACCGGTGGCGCCCACCAGAATCGTCAGACCGCGCTTGGTCATCACCACGTCTTTCAGCACCTGCGGCATGCCCAGCCCGTCAATGGTCGGCAGTGTCACCGGAATCACCCGCATCACCATGCCGACCTGACCCTGCTGAATGAAGGCGTTGACGCGGAAACGGCCCAGCCCCGGCGGCGCAATAGCAAAGTTGCACTCCTTGGTGCGCTCGAATTCGGCCGCCTGTTTGTCGTTCATGATCGAGCGAGCCAATGCCAGCGTGTGCGCGGCCGTCAGTGGCTGCGGCGACACCTTGGTCACCTTGCCGTCGACCTTGATCGCGGGCGGAAAGTCGCCCGTGATAAACAGGTCGCTGCCATTGCGCCCCACCATCAGCTTGAGCAGGTCGTTGATGAATTTCGTGGCTTGATCGCGCTCCATGGAGCACCTCCTTTTCAAT
>JAYVJV010000231.1:0-8167 GCA_043769005.1 Polaromonas sp.
CGGCGGCGGCAACGCCGTGCGTCTGATTGCCTTGCTGCCGTGCCTCACAGGCGCCTGGCGCCACCGTGCAGGCGGCATGCTGCTGTCGGCCACCGGTTGGTTTCGCGCTGCGCGCAACGACGCCTGGCTGCAGCGGCCGGACCTGCTGGGGGCACACAAGCCGCGCACCGTCAACATGAGCACCATTGGCGACGATCTGCTGCGTGACGCCTCCCCCGCCTTCGGCCCACGCATCGAGGCTGTGGTCGTCTACAACAGCAACCCGGTGGCGGTGGCGCCTGAGAGCGCCCAGGTGGCGCGCGGCTTTGCGTGCCAAGACCTGTTCACTGTGGTGCTGGAGCACTTTCTCACCGACACCGCCGACCACGCCGATTACGTGCTGCCCGCCACCACGCAGCTGGAGCACTGGGACGCGCATTCGGCCTACGGCCACACCTACGCGCTGCTGAACCGGCCGGCCATCGCGCCGCTGGGCCAGGCGCGCAGCAATGCCGAGATCTTCCGCATGCTGGCGCTGCGCATGGGCTACGACGAACCCTGTTTCAGCGACAGCGACGAGGCGATGGCGCGCGGCGCCTTCGACGCCCGGCGCGTGAATCTGGACGAGCTGGTGGCGCGCGGCTGGTCGAAGCTGCAGATCGCCGATGCGCCGTTTGCCGAAGGCGGCTTTCCCACGCCCAGCGGCAAGGCCTGGGCCGATGCGCCGGGCTACGGCCTGCCCGACCATGTGCCGAACTACGAGTGTGCAGAGGCGTCGCCCGAACTGGCCTCGCGTTTTCCGCTGGCGATGATCTCGCCGCCGGCGCGGCACTTTCTCAACAGCAGCTTCGTCAACGTCGCGAGCCTGCGCGCGGCAGAAAACGAGCCGCTGCTGGAGATGCATGCCGACGACGCTGCGCAGCGTGGCATTTCCGATGGTGCGGTGGTCAAGGTGTTCAATGACCGTGGCAGTTACCATTGCAAAGCCCACATCAGCCCGCGTGCCCGCCAAGGTGTGGTCAACGGCCTGGGCATCTGGTGGCGCAAGCTCGGCCTGCAGGGCACCAATGTCAATGAACTGACCAGCCAGCACCTGACCGACATGGGGCGCGGCCCGGTGTTCTATGACTGCCTAGTGCAGGTGGCTTTGAATTAAATACAAAATTATTATTGCTATTTTAATAGCAATAAAATAGATAATAAATCAGTTGTTATTGCTAACAAAAAAGCAATAACGTATCATCCACGGATGCAAGCTGCTCCACTGTCGTTATCTATCCAAGCCTGGCTCCAAGGTGCCTGGCATGATGCTGCCAGCGTGCGACAGTGGCCCGAGCCTTCGGGTAGGGGCATGTTGGGTGCCGTACAAATTGCGTATGAAACTGCCTATGCCATGGAGTATTTTGGCCATGTCGATGCCGCTGCCTTGTCTTGCCACCACAGGGTAGGCTTAGACGGCTATCGCACGCAGCGCTGGCCGGCTTTTTTGGTGGACTGCTTACCGCAAGGTTATGGCAGGCAGGAGCTATTACGCCAGCTGGGCATGCCCGAACGTATCGAAGCGACAGGGGACTGGCAACTGCTGGCCCATGGCGCAGGCAACCCGATAGGTAACCTGCGCATCGCGCAGGCGCACGACTGGCTGCAAGAGCGTTCGCAGGCCACCCGCAGCCCAGGCTTTAGCCGCCAGGAGGTGGCCACCCGAGGCGAGCGCTTTGCAGAACATCTGGCCTCTAACGGCTTGTTTGTGGCAGGCTCCAGCGGAGTGCAGGGGGAGTGGCCCAAAATCTTGCTCAGTGAAGACAAGCACGGCCTGCTGCATTTAGACCATCTGTTGCCCGACGCGCAGGCACGCAAGCATTACATCGTCAAGTTTGCACGCGGCAATGACCAGCGGCTAAACGATATTTTGCGGCTAGAGTCGTTATGGATGGTGTTGGCACAGCACATGGGCTTGCAGGTGCACACGCTACCCGTATTGCAAGGGCGTGCATTGTTTATCGAGCGTTTTGACCGCAGCGTGCTACCCGCAGGGCGTGGCGTGGTGCGCCATGCCCAGGAAAGCCTCTACAGTCTGTGTGGCTGCGAAGCGGGTGACGACAGCCTGACGCATAACGACGCAGTGCGCGCACTGGCACAGGTAGCCACCGATCCGCTGGCCGAGGTGTGTGAGTACCTGCGCCGCGATGTAGCCAACATCGTGCTGGGCAACAAAGACAACCATGGACGCAACACCGCTGTGCAGCGCCGCGAAGACGGCTGGGTGGGCCTGACACCGGTGTTTGACTTTGCGCCCATGTACCTGCACCCCGACGGCATCGCACGGCGACTGCGCTGGCAACTGGGTGGTAAGGCAGACACCAGCCAGCCCAACTGGGCTAGTGTGGCGCAGGTGTGCGCCCAGCTGGTGTGCGACAGCCCGCGTGCGCAGGCAGCCCAGCTGCACGCTGGCACAGTGCAAAAGCGCCTGCGCTCTGCTCTGCACAGCATGGCCTTGGCGGTGGCCGACTTGCCACACGCCATGCGTCTTGTGGGAGTGGACTCTGAGGTGATACGCGATCTACGTTCCGGCATAGAAAACAATGCCGAACTGCTGGCGCAGTGTTGACCGACTGCGAGGCACATCCCCATGGATAAACGCTACAAACCCAGCAGCTCAGCGCAGCAGCTTGCGCAGCGCATGGCCTTGATTGCCGACATCGAGGCCACACCCGGCATGCCCCTGGCCGAGGCGGTGCGCATGGTGCGTACGCGGCTGCGTTTAACGCAGACCGAGTTTGCCAAACTCACCAAGGTGGCAGCCCGCACCTTGATGGACATCGAGGCCGGGCGCGCCAACCCCTCCATGGCCACGGCCAACAAACTGCTCTCGCCCATGGGCCTGCGTCTGGGCGTGGTGCGCATCGAAAAACCTGTGCCCAACGCCACTGCCTAGCGCCCGATACACCGAGTGTTGCCCGAACGTGGTAACGTCCCAACCCAACGTCTTCATCAGGAAAACCCATGCTCGTAGAACGCATCTGGACAGCTAACAGCTACCGCAATTTCAACTATCTCATCGCCTGCCCCGAAACCGGCGAGGCACTGGCGATTGACCCGCTGGATAGCGAAAAAACCTTGGCTACCGCCAAGGTCAAAGGCTGGCAGATCACGCAAATTCTCAACACCCATGAGCACCACGACCACACGGGTGGCAATGCTGCTGTCGTGGCGGCCACGGGTGCCAAGGTGATCGCCCATGCCAAGGCGGGGGGGGCGATTGCCGGCATGGGCCGGGGCGTGCAGGCGGGCGATGTTATCAAGGTGGGCAAAACCGTTGAGCTCGAATGCCTGGACACGCCCGGCCACACGATGTGCCATATCTGCCTGCGCTCGCACACCGAGCAGCCCGCGCTGTTCTCGGGCGACACGCTGTTTAATGCAGGCGCTGGCAACGTGCATAACGGCGGCGATGTGCACGCCCTGTACGCCAGCTTTGCCGAGCAGTTGGCCAAGCTGCCGGACAACACCCTGGTGTACCCCGGCCATGACTACATCGAAACCAACCTCAAATACACCCTGGCGCGCGAGCCGGACAACGCCGCCGCCAAGGCCCTGCTGCCGCGCGTGACGGGCCATGACCCGGCCACTTCGGTGGTGACCACGCTGCAAGACGAGAAGCAGCACAACACCTTTTTCCGCCTCACCAGTCCCAGCGTGATTGCGCAGTTGCGCGAACGCTTTCCAGACCTGCCCGCGCAGCCCGATGCCAAAACCGTTTTTATGAAGCTGCGCGAGCTGCGCAACACCTGGTGATGGCATGAAGCGCAGCGTGTTACCTGAGTCACCCACACCCAGCACCCCGCGCAAGCCGTGGCTGCGCGGCCTGGGCCTGGCGTTGGCTGTGGTGATCGGCACCAGCCTGCTGGGTTGCCTGTCGGGCTGTGCCAACCTGGGCTACTACTGGCAAAGCGTCAGCGGCCATGTGGCGGTAATCAACGCGGCCAAGCCCGTGCAGGAGTGGCTGGACGACAGCCAAACGCCAGACGCCACCAAGCGCCGCCTGGAGCTTGCCCAGCGCATCCGCAACTACGCCTCGCAATCCCTGGCCCTGCCCGACAACGCCAGCTACCGCCGCTACGCCGACCTGAAGCGCCGCTCGGTGGTGTGGAACGTGGTGGCCGCGCCCGAGTTCTCGCTCACACTGAAAACCTGGTGCTTTGCGGTGGCAGGCTGCGTGACTTACCGGGGCTACTACAGCGAGGCCGATGCCAACCAGGAGGCCGATGTGCAAAAGGCGCAGGGCCTGGAGGTAAGTGTGTATGGCGTACCAGCCTACTCCACCCTGGGCTACCTCAACTGGACAGGCGGCGATCCGCTGCTGTCCACCTTCATCACCTACCCTGAAGGGGAGCTGGCGCGCCTGATCTTTCACGAGCTGTCGCACCAGGTGCTGTATGTGCAGGACGACACCATGTTCAACGAGTCGTTTGCCACGGCGGTGGAGCGCCTGGGGGGCCAGCGCTGGCTGCAAGAGCAGGCCAGCGCAGCAGCGCGCAGCGAGTATGCGCAGTACGACCAGCGGCGCACGCAGTTTCGCGCACTGACCCTGAGCACACGTAAAAAGTTGGAGGCTATTTATGCTGTAGCGCAAGATAAACAAGCGCAAGCAGCTATGAAAAATATAGCAATGCAGGAGTTTAAAAGCAACTACGAAGCGCTTAAAACGCAGTGGGCTGGCTACGCAGGCTACGACCCCTGGGTCGCCCGCGCCAACAACGCCAGCTTTGGCGCGCTGGCGGCCTATGACGAGCTGGTGCCGCAGTTTGAGGCGCTGTTTGCCAGGCAAGGTAGCTGGCAAAAGTTTTATGATGCGTGCACAGCGCTGGCGGCCCTGCCCAGAGCCGAGCGCCGCGCCGCCCTTGCCGCGCAGGCGGCACCTTAGGTTCTTGCCGCGCAGGCGGCACCGTGATTGAGTTTGGAGAACAGAACATGGCAGATATCCACATTGAACGCAGCCACAGCCTGGGCTTGCCCGAAGCCCGCAAAATCGCCTTCCAGTGGGCCGAGCAGGTCGAGGCGCAGTACGACATGGCCTGCACCTACGAAGAGGGCAAAACCAAAGACCTGGTGGGCTTTAGCCGCAGCGGGGTAGACGGCAGCCTGGTGGTGACCAAAGACAGCTTTGTGCTGCAAGCCAAGCTGGGCTTTTTGCTGGGCGCGTTCAAAGAAAAAATCGAAGGCGAAATCACCAAAAACCTGGACACTTTGCTGAAGAAAAAACCCGCGAGTAAAAAGAAAGCCTGAGCACGAGGCTAGAAAAGAAGAGCAGCGCAAAAGGTACGAACGCGTTGTGTTTGTCCGCCGCGAAAAATTCCTCGTTATTTAACCGACCCCGCCCGCATGATTGACCATCTTGACCACCTGGTGCTCGCCACCAGCAACCAAGCCGCCTGTATCGACTTTTATACCCGCGTGCTGGGCATGCGGCTGGAGAGTTTTGTCGGTGGCACCCCGCCCGTGACGCGCCAGGCCTTCAAGTTTGGCAACCAGAAAATTAACCTGCACATCAAAGGCAGCGAATTTGAGCCCAAAGCCCACCTGCCCGTGCCGGGTGCGCTGGACCTGTGCTTCATTGCCAGCCAGCCTTTAGACGCGGTGATCGCCCGGTTACAGGCCGCAGGCTGGCCCATCGTTGAAGGCCCCGTGATGCGCACGGGTGCAACGCAAAAAATCCGCTCAGTCTACGTGCGCGACCCTGATTTGAACCTGATTGAGATATCCGAGCTGGCCTAGCTTGGTGGGACGGATCAATGCGGCGTAGCGATTATCGCTATAATTTCAGTAGCTGTTTACGCCCTATTTTATTGGGCTACAGACGTATTTGACTGGTAAAACTACTTCAGCGATTCGATCAATTCCACATACTGCTGCATGGCCTCGTTGGTTGTGGTGCCCTTCAGGCCATTCCATGCATCCCACTTGGCGCGGCCTACCATGTCGCCAAAGCCGGGTTTTTTCTCGGCGTTGTCGCCGATGCTGCCTTGTTTGTACAGGGCGTAGATTTTCAGCAGCGTGGCGTTGTCGGGGCGCTCGCTGAGGTTTTTTGAGTCAGCCATTGCGGCTTCAAATGTGGCTTTGAGTGTGGCCATGGGATGCTCCAAAAAAAAGTGTGATTGTCCATTGTAGGGAAACTGCTCTGTATCTTAATGGCGCAAAAGTCGCCAAAATAGGGCATCGCCTCAAAAATTCAACCCTCCGCCTGGAGACAAGCCCATGGTAACCCGAGTGAACGTGTCTGGCATTGCCGACTCTGCGACCAGCAGCGCCCATCAAGCCCACAAAGCCAGCAAAGCCAGCAAAGCCGTGCGCAAGAATGTCGAGCGCGCCGTCGCAGGCACGCTGGGCCTGTCGGGCGAGCGCATGACCAAGGTAGACACCGCCTGGTTGCGTATGGACACGCCGCACAACCTGATGATGATTGTGGGCATCTGGGTGCTCAGGCCGGGCATCCAGCATGCCGCGCTGTGCGCGCGTGTGCAGGAGCGCCTGCTGAAATACCGCCGCTTTGGCCAGCGCGTGGTGCAAGGCGCGGCGGGTGCCACCTGGGTGGATGATAAAAACTTCGACATCAAAAACCACGTCATCACGGAGACCTTGCTAGCCAAAAAAGGCCGCAGCCCGCAAGACGCACTGCAAGAGCGCGTGGCCTTGCTCACCACCCAGCCACTGCCGCCGCGCCGCCCGCTGTGGCAGTTCCATTTGGTGGAAGACTACACCTTGCCCGACGGTTCCAAAGGCAGCGCCCTGATTGTGCGCATCCACCATTGCATTGCGGACGGCATGGCGCTCATCTCGGTCACCACCTCGCTGGTAGACGGTGGCGCGCCGCCGCCCGAGCGTGCAGCCAAGGCCAGCACCCAGGGCGCGCAGGACTGGATTGCCGACACCTTGCTCAAGCCCTTCACCGACCTGAGCGTGAAGGCGCTGGGCGCGGCGGGCGAGGGCGTGGCCAAGTCGCTGCACCTGCTGGCGCAGCCCGAGAAGGGCCTTTCTGGCTCGATCGACATGGCCAAGCTGGCCTACCAGCTGGTGGGCGATCTGGCCGCTCTGGCCTTGATGCCCGACGACTCCAAAACCCGGCTCAAAGGCAAGCCCGGCACGGTGAAAAAAGTAGCCTGGTGCCAGCCCATTCCGCTCGATGAGGTCAAGGCCGTGGGCAAGGCACTGGACTGCTCCATTAACGATGTGCTGCTCAGCTGTGTGGCCGGTGCCATTGGCGAATACCTCAAGGCGCAGGGCGACGACCCCAGCGGCCAGGAGATTCGCGCCATGGTGCCCGTGAACCTGCGCCCCATTGAAGAGGCCTACAAGCTGGGCAACCGCTTTGGCCTAGCTCCGCTGGTGCTGCCCATTGGGGTGGACAACCCCATCGAGCGCGTTTATGAGGTGCGCAAACGCATGAACCAGATGAAGGGCAGCTACCAGCCTCTGCTGGCCTTCAGCCTGCTGGCCGTGGCCGGCCTGCTCATCAAGCCCGCGCAGGATGCCCTGCTCAACCTGTTTAGCAAAAAGACCACGGCGGTCATGACCAATGTGCCCGGCCCGCGTGACAAGCTGCAGTTTTGTGGCGCGACGATTGAAGAGAACATGTTTTGGGTGCCGCAAAGTGGCGATGTGGGCATGGGCGTGAGCATTTTGAGCTACGGCGGCGGCGTGCAGTTTGGCCTGATTACCGACGCGCTCTTGTGCCCCGACCCACAGGCCATCATCGACGAATTTGCGCCCGAGTTTGCCAAGCTGGCGATAGTGACGCTGATGCTGCCTTGGGGAGAGTAGTGAGCATGCGTAGCCCCCGAAGACTACAAAATAGAGTTGGTTGGCAAGCGGTCGGTGAAGACCTTGTGCTGCAAAAAATCTACGGAAACACGCGCGAACCCAGGTAACGCAAGGCCAGCGCATGCACCGCGCGCCTTCCTGCGATTTTTTCATCCCAAGCCCGTTCACCACCCGCCGGGCTTGCCGCATGGTGCGCAGGTGGAAAAGATGCCGTTCAGCCTATTCTTTTTTTCCAGCCAAATCGGCCTCTAGCCCAGTAAAATATAGCGCAAGCAGCTAGTGCGCCAGCGTAAGGCGGTAGATCGTAGTTGGTGAAAGTCCAACACAGGGAAGAAATAGCGAAATCACTCTGGCCCCGAGTCATGCGCTG
>JAYVJV010000232.1:0-8696 GCA_043769005.1 Polaromonas sp.
GAGATTGCCGTGGTGTCCGAAACCATCACCACGCACGAGTACGAAAGCAAGACCATGGCCAAGGCCTTTGAGGAGATCACGGGCATCAAGGTCAAGCACGACCTGATCCAGGAAGGCGACGTGGTGGAAAAACTGCAAACCTCGATGCAGTCGGGACAGTCGATTTATGACGGCTGGATCAGCGACTCTGACTTGATCGGCACCCACTACCGCTACGGCAAAATTCTGAACCTCACCGACTACATGACCGGCGCAGGCAAAGAGTGGACCAACCCGGGCCTGGACATCAAAGACTTTATCGGCACCAGCTTCACCACCGCGCCGGACGGCAAGATGTACCAGTTGCCTGACCAGCAGTTTGCCAACCTGTATTGGTTCCGCGCCGACCTGTTTGCCAAGCCCGAGCTGAAAGAGCAGTTCAAGAAAAAGTACGGCTACGACCTGGGCGTGCCGCTCAACTGGAGCGCGTATGAAGACATTGCCGCCTTCTTTACCAACGACGTGAAGAACATCGACGGCAAGCCGATTTATGGCCATATGGACTACGGCAAGAAAGACCCCTCGCTGGGCTGGCGCTTTACCGATGCCTGGCTGTCCATGGCGGGCACCGCCGACATCGGCATTCCCAACGGCAAGCCGGTGGACGAGTGGGGCATCCGCTCCACGCCTGATGGCTGCAACCCCGTAGGTGCCTCGGTAGCGCGCGGTGGTGCCACCAACTCGCCCGCAGCCGTCTATGCGCTGACTAAGTACATCGACTGGATGAAAAAATACTCGCCCAAGGAAGCCATTGGCATGACCTTCGGTGAGGCAGGGCCGGTGCCAGCGCAGGGTCAGATTGCCCAGCAAATCTTCTGGTACACCGCCTTCACCGCCGACATGATCAAACCCGGCCTGCCGGTGGTCAATGCCGACGGCACGCCCAAATGGCGCATGGCCCCCGGCCCCAACGGCCCCTACTGGAAGCAGGGCATGCAAAACGGCTACCAAGACGTAGGCTCTTGGACTTTCTTTAAAGACCATAACCCTGACAAAGTCGCTGCTGCTTGGCTGTACGCCCAGTTCGTCACCGCCAAAACCACCTCGCTGAAGAAAACCATCATGGGCCTGACACCCATCCGCGAGTCGGACATCCAGTCCAAGGCCATGACCGACATGGCTCCCAAGCTGGGCGGTTTGGTCGAGTTTTACCGCAGCCCGGCCCGCGTGGCCTGGACACCCACTGGCACCAACGTGCCCGACTACCCCAAGCTGGCACAACTGTGGTGGAAGAATGTGGCAGTAGCCGTGACAGGTGAGAAAACTCCGCAAGCGGCTATGGACAACCTGGCCAACGAGATGGACGAAGTTATGCTCCGGCTGGAGCGCGCGGGCATGGCAAACTGCGCACCCAAGATGAACCCCAAGGGAGACCCGGCCAAGTACCTGAGCGACCAGGGCGCGCCCTGGAAGAAGCTGGCCAACGAGAAGCCTAAGGGGGAAACCATTGCCTACGACACGCTCTTGGATGCGTGGAAGAACGGCAAGGCACGTTAAGCTGGGTTAGCATCGCCGCGTGCCACGGCGCGCGGCAATGCGCAGCCGGTATGCTTCAACTCCAACTTCACAGTGGGGGCAGGCTCCCCCTGTGAATGAGGCATTGTGTTGCCTCTGATTTTTATGACTACCCCACCACAACCACCGCTTCCCACCCAGCGCGCCTCATTGTTTGCACGGCTGCGCGCAGACACGCCGTACGACATCGCTATCATCGGAGGCGGTGCCACGGGCCTGGGTGTGGCGGTCGATGCCGCCGCGCGGGGCTTTAGCGTGGCCTTGTTTGAGAGCCATGACTTTGCCAAAGGCACTTCGTCTCGCGCTACCAAGCTGGTACATGGCGGTGTGCGCTATCTGGCGCAGGGCAATATCAGCCTGGTACGTGAGGCCTTGCATGAGCGCACAACCCTGCTGGCCAATGCGCCGCACCTGGCCCAGCCTTTGGCCTTTGTCATGCCTTCATATGCTTGGTGGCAAACACCGTTTTACGGTATCGGCCTTAAGTTGTACGACCTGCTGGCAGGCAGGGCGGGTCTGGGTGCGACCGAGTTTTTAAGCAAAGCAAAAACCTTGCGACTGCTGCCCACAGCCAAGCCCGAAGGATTGAGCGGCGGCGTGAAATACTGGGATGGCCAGTTTGACGATGCCCGTCTGGCACTGGCTTTGGCCAAGACGGCGGCAAGTCATGGCGCCCTGCTGATTAACTACTGCGCAGCTACGCAACTGCTGTATGAGGGCGATAAAGTAAGCGGCCTACAGGTGCAAGACAACGAGACAGGCCGGCAGTATTGTATTCAGGCGCACTGCGTTATCAATGCTGCAGGCGTGTGGGTAGACCAGTTTCGCCAGCAAGATGGGGATGCCATGCAGCGCCCGGTCAAGGCGATGGTGGCACCCAGCCAGGGTGTGCATCTGGTAGTGGACAAATCATTCTTCCCCGGCGATCACGCACTCTTAGTGCCTAAAACTCAGGACGGTCGGGTGTTGTTTGCTGTACCCTGGTTGGGTAAGGTCATCTTGGGCACCACCGACACGCCACGTAATGATCTGGCTCGCGAGCCTGTTCCATTTGCTCAAGAAATTGAATTTATTCTGCGCGAAGCCGCCCAATACCTTACGCGGGCACCCCAACGTAGCGATGTACTGTCGGTATGGGTAGGCCTGCGTCCACTGGTCAAGCCGCAAGGCGATGACGCTAGCAACACCCAAGCGCTCTCACGCGAGCACACTATCTTGGTCAGCAAATCGGGCTTGGTCACAGTAACAGGTGGCAAGTGGACGACCTACCGCGCCATGGCCGAAGATGTATTGCAGCGCGCTTTTGATGCACGGTTGCTCTCTGCGCGCGCAGGCGGCATAACCGCAGATTGGCCTCTGGTTGGTACCCCTGTTAGGGGCGCAGCCTCTGCTAACGTGTCAGCTCCATCTGGATTGCACACTACGCCCGCCCCGCACGCCCGCATTAGTGCTCCGTGGGGGCTGCACCTGTATGGTAGCGAGGCCCAATCCGTGCAAGCTCTGCCCGGCGCTGGCATTGCGCTCGACGACACAGATTCTGGCGGTTTGACTCAAGCCATGGTGCTCTATGCCGCCCGCTACGAATATGCCCGTACAGTAGAAGATGTGCTGGCCCGCCGTGCACGACTACTGTTTTTAGATGCCCGTCTAGCCTCCCGTCTGGCCCCAAAAGTGGCGAGCCTGTTGCAACAAGAAACCGGCGTTGACCCACAGTTAGCCACTTTTATGGCGCTTGCGGCACAGTATTTGCACCTGCCTTGAGCCTAAAACTCCAGTCCGCAAGACTTCTGCGGCTTTAGCCTGGCTATCCCCCTAAAATGCAGGTATGACAACGCCCACCAGCCAGGCTATTGCCTTGGCCCTTGACACCCTCGACATCGAAGCCGCAGCCATCCAGGGCATGCGTGCGCGGCTGGCCAGCAGTGGTCAAGCTGCGTTTGGCAAAGCGGTTGCGCTCATGCTGGCTACGCGCGGCCGGGTGGTGGTTATGGGCATGGGCAAAAGTGGGCATATAGGCCGCAAAATTACGGCCACCCTGGCCTCCACTGGTACGGCTGCTATGTTTGTGCACCCGGCCGAGGCCAGCCACGGCGACCTGGGCATGATCAAGCCGATCGACTGCGTACTGGGCATTTCCAATTCGGGCGAGTCGGACGAACTCAATGCCGTGCTGCCAATGATCAAGCGTATGGGTACGCCCCTGGTCGCTATTACCGGCGGCTTGCAGTCCACACTGGCACAGCATGCCGACGCGGTGCTGGACACCAGCGTAGCCAAAGAGGCCTGCCCCTTGAATTTGGCCCCCACCGCCAGCACCACCGCGCAGTTGGCCATGGGCGACGCGCTGGCTGTGGCCCTGCTGGACGCACGCGGCTTTAAGGCCGAAGACTTTGCCCGCTCGCATCCCGGTGGCAGCCTGGGGCGCAAGCTGCTCACCCATGTGCGCGATGTGATGCGCAATGGTGACGCGGTGCCGCGCGTCGCACCGCACACGCCCTTTACAGAGCTGATGCGCGAGATGAGTGCCAAGGGCTTGGGTGCATCCGCCATTGTTGATACCCAGGGCAAACCGCTGGGCATATTTACCGATGGCGACCTGCGCCGCCTGGTCGAGCGTGGTGTCGATTTACGCAGCCTGAGCGCGCAAGATGTAATGCACATCCAGCCCGCCACCGTACACGCCGACGCGCTTGCCGTAGATGCCGTGGAACTGATGGAGCAACGCCGTATTACCAGCGTACTGGTGATAGATGCGCAGGGCGTGTTGATGGGGGCGCTCAACACCAATGATTTGATGCGCGCCAAAGTCATCTAAGTTTTGTCGCCCTGATTCCGCAATGCCAACCATTCCTTCTTTCGCCCCCGAGTTGCTGCTGCGCGCGCAAGCCGTGCGGGTGGTTTTTTTTGATGTAGATGGTGTCCTCACCGATGGAGGCCTGCACTTTACCGAGACGGGCGAGACCCTTAAATGCTTCAGCGTGCTCGATGGCCAGGGTTTTAAGCTGCTACAGCGCGCTGGCATCGCTATTGCTGTGATTACCGGACGCGATAGCGCACCACTGCGCACGCGCCTCCAAGCCCTGGGTGTGCAACATGCCGTGTACGGCACCGAAGACAAACGCCCAGCAGCACAAGCCATTTTGCAAACCCTGGGCCTGGACTGGTCGCAAGCTGCTGCCATGGGCGACGACTGGCCCGACCTGGCTTTGCTCAAACGCTGTGCTTTGGCCTGCGCACCAGCCAATGCACACGCGGAGAACCTGGCGCTGGCGCATTACATCACCCGGCGCTCGGGCGGGCATGGCGCAGCACGCGAGCTGTGCGATCTGATGTTAACGGCGCAGGGTTACTATGCCCGCTATCTGGCCGAGGCATTGCAGCAATGAATTTCGCGCTTTTGTGGGCCAAGACGCTGGTGTATCGCATCACCATGTATCTGCCCGTGGTCATGATTGTGGTGCTGGCGCTGGGCACCTGGTGGCTGGCGCGCAATACACCCATCTTTACCCCGCAAGCTGCTGAAGCAGCGCCCAAGCACGAGCCCGATTACTACATGCGTAATTTTGCGGTCAAAAATTTCAATGCCGCAGGTCAGCTTGTCAGTGAAGTCGCTGGTGAGGAAACACGCCACTTTCCTGATACCGATGTATTGGAAATTGACAGCGCACGCATCCACTCTTTCAAGCAGGGGCGCAGCACAACCGCCACGGCCAAGCGTGCCTATAGCAATGGCGATGGCTCCGAGGTCCAACTGGTCGGCGATGCCCTCGTAATACGCGAAGCAGGCAAAGATGCCCAGGGGAAAACCATGCCGCGCATGGAGTTTAGGGGTGATTTTTTGCATGCGTTTTTAAACACCGAGCAGATCAAGTCCCACAAACCCGTCACCATCACCCGTGAACACGACCGCTTCAGCGCCGACACTATGTTCTACGATAACCTTGATCGTGTGGTGGTACTGCAAGGCCGTGTCAAAGGCACCCTGATGCCGCGCAGCACACCTTGATGACCACTTGAATACACCCCCTTGCTCTTAAAGGCCCGCTTATGACTACGCAACCCCTCGTCTTTATCACAGGGGCTTCCAGCGGTATCGGTCAAGCCATGGCGCTTCGTTTTTACCAGGCTGGCTATCGCTTAGCCTTGGTTGCACGGCGTACAGAAGAGCTGGAAAAATGGGTACGCGCCCATAATATAAGCGCTGCCAGCTACGCTATTTATAGCGCCGATGTGTCAGATACCAACAGTATTACCAGCGCTGGAGCAGGCTGCATTACCCGCCAGGGCCTGCCCGACGTGGTGATAGCCAACGCAGGCATCAGCGTGGGCATGGACAGCGGCGTGCGCAACGACATTGACGTGATGGCACAAACCTTTGCCACCAACAACACCGGCCTGGCAGCGACCTTTCACCCCTTTATCGCAGGCATGGAGGCGCGCAAAACCGGCCGTCTGGTGGGCATAGCCAGCGTAGCGGGTATACGCGGTCTGCCCGGCCACGGGGCCTACTGCGCCAGCAAAGCCGCCGTCATCGCGTACTGCGAGAGTTTGCGCGGCGAGATGCGCTCCGCCACGGGCAAAAATGGCGTGAAAGTCGTCACTATTGCTCCTGGCTATATCGACACACCCCTCACCCAAGGCAACCCTTACTCTATGCCCTTTCTCACCCAAGCCGATGTTTTTGCCGACCGTGCTTTCAAGGCCATCGCGCAGGGCACCAGCTACCGAGTGATCCCCTGGCAAATGGGCATCATCGCCAAGCTGCTTCGCCTGCTGCCAAACTGGCTGTTCGACATTGCACTGTCTGGTAGACCACGCAAAAAACGTCGGAACGAATAATCGATACCCTCCGACAGTGAAAGAGCCAAAAAAAAGCGCCCCAAAGGGCGCTTTTTTGCTAGTCAGAGGCTGAGAATCAACGCAACGCTACGCCCAGTGAACGCACGGTAGCTGCGTTGAAGTACTGGTCGACTGGCAGGCCCTTGGCGCGCGAGTAGCTGTTGAAAGCCGATATGGTGGACTGACCCACAACACCGTTGCTCTCGCCGGGGTTGTAGCCTGCGGTGCGCAGCGCGTCCTGGATCTCGCGGATCTTGGCAGGAGTAGCGTTGGTCTCGCACAGGATGCTGCGCCATTCGACAGTAGCGTCGGCCACCTTGACGGTGTTGGTCACGCTGCCAAACTGGGCTGGCACGGCATCGGTTTCCACCTTGGCTTCTTGCGTCACGACAGGCACGCGCACCTTGCGGGTCACGGCGGGTACCATCACTTCGCGGACGCTGGCTTCCTGGTCGATCACTTGACGCTTGACGGTCTTATAAACGGCTGGGGAGTCGGTTTCGCGGATGCTGGCCTCGCTGTCCACCACTTGGCGCTTGACCGTCTTGTACACGGCGGGTACATCGATCTCGCGGAAGCTGGCTTCCTGGTCCACCACTTGGCGCTTGACCATCTTGGTGACGGCTGGCGACTCGGTTTCACGCACGCTGGCCTCAGAATCCACCACCTGGCGCTTGACGGTTTTGTACACCGCTGGCACGTCAGTCTCTTTGACGCTAGCTTCCTGGTCCACCACTTGACGCTTGACGGTCTTGTACACGGCAGGTACGTCGTACTCTTTGGTGCTGGCTTCGTTGTCCACTACTTGGCGCTTGACAGACCTGGACACCGCTGGGATGTCGATCTCGCGCGCGCTGGCTTCCTGATCCACCACTTGGCGTTTGACGGTCTTGTACACGGCAGGTACGTCAAACTCGCGCTGGCTCGCTGGCACATCCACCACTTGGCGGGTGACGGTCTTGTACACGGCAGGCACATCAAATTCGCGCTGGCTGGCTGGTACGGCCAACACGCGGTTGGATACCGTGCGGGTTTGCTCAGGCGTTGGAATTTCGCGTGAGGTAGGAGCCTTGTCTTGCACCTGACGGGTTACCGTGCGGTACTCAGCGGGGATCGTGATGGTGCGCGTGCTGGCTGGAGTGTCCAGGACTTGCTTGGTAACGGTGCCGAATTCAGCAGCGGTTGCGACTTCGCGGGTCGATGCGGGAGTGTCGATCACTTCGCGGGTCACCGTTTTGTAGGTTGCTGGGATGGCGATTTCACGGGTACCAGCAGGCTGGTCAATCACTTGACGGGTCACGGTGGTGCCCACTGCTGGGATGGCGATCTCACGGGTCGAAGCGGGCTGGTCAACCACTTGACGATTCACCGTGGTATAGACCGCTGGGATGGCGATTTCACGGGTCGAAGCAGGCTGGTCAACCACTTGACGGTTCACGGTGCTGTAGGTGGCTGGAATGGCCACTTCACGCACATAGGACACTAGGCCAGAGGCTGCGCCGCCACCGGCTCCGCCTGCACCACCAGCGCTTCCGCCAGCTCCGCCTGCACCACCAGCGCCAGAACCGGCACCGCCAGCTCCGCCTGCACGTGCTCCGCCTGCACCACCAGCTCCTGCACCGCCTGCGCCTGCTGAGCCAGCACTGCCGCTACCAGAGCCGAAGGCACCGCTAGCGCGAACGCTTGAGGCCAGCAAAATACGCTCGCCGCTTGGGCCAGTCACGAGATTGCCAGCGCTGTCGAGCTTGAAGCCACGCGCAACCAAAGAGTCGATGTCCGGCACTTGGCGGGTCACTGTGCTGTAGGTAGCAGGGATCGCCACTTCGCGGCTCGAAGCTGGCGTGTCCAGCACCTGACGGGTCACGGTGCTGTACTCGGCTGGCACGTCTACTTCGCGGGTCGTTGCGGGGGTCTTGAGAACGCGCTTGGACACGGTTTCATAACGGGCCGGCACTTCTACCAGGCACAACACGTCGTCGTCCTGGGCACCACCGACGGTACCTGCAACAGTGCTCACACCGCCAGCAGCGCCTGAGCTACCTACACCCGTAGCGCCGTTGACGCGGGTTGCGGTGCTGCCCGTTGTTCCGGAGGTTGCACGGGCACGGTCGAGTGCAGCGCGAGCTTCTGGGGAAATAGCGGCATTGGCACCCGCTCCACCACCAGCCACGCGGCCGCTGGAGTCGAGGAAGCTGGACACAGAACGCACTTGGGTTGCTTGCGCAATCCAGGACGCGCCACGCTTCCATTCAAAGGACTGGCCGGAGACGAGCACCTGCTCGGTCACGGTGTCGTACACGGCT